>DAOKZF010000107.1:3477-6083 GCA_035325785.1 Miltoncostaeaceae bacterium | reverse complement strand
CCGCGAGCGCTCCCGGGCGCGCGTCGGCGGTGGAGACGGGTGGGCTCGCGGTCCCGGTGGGAGAGCCGGAACCGGAGGGGTCGCCGGCGCCCCCCCGGGCGCCGCCCACGCCGCCGATCAGACCGGAGACCGCCGCGACGGCCGCCAGCGCCACGACGGTCGCACCCGCGCGCCCGCCCCTCCCGCGACGCGCGCGCGGGTCGTCCCGGGCAGGCGCAGGGATGGAGCCGGGGCGCGGCGGCAGCGGCGGCAGTTGAGCCATCGTCAGATTCTCGCGATCCACGGCCAACCGTGGGTGGTTGGCGGTTTAAGCGATTGTTGCGGGATCGATCATCGCCCGGGTTCAGACGTCGCCGGAGGCCGAACGCCGGCGAACCTCCGCGAGACGATCGGACAGATCGTCGGCCAGGCCGGCCCGTCCCGTCGCCCGGCGGCATCGCTCGCGCAGCGCAAGCAGGCGCCGCTGCCCATCCTCATCCAGCTCACCCAGACGCTCGAACGCCTCGAGTTCCGCCACCCGATCGGCCAGTTCCCGAACCCGCAGCCAGAGCCGATCGGCGACCAGCTCGGAACGATCGACCATCGCGTCAGTCGCCACCGTCGGGGGCCGCGGATTCCTGGCCACCGGCCTCGGCGGGAGCCTCGGCCGACGCCGAAGCGCCGTTCGACGCGCTCGGCCGGCGCCGGCGGCGACGGCGGCGCCGACGCGTCGGCGCACCGTGGGAATCGGCCTGCTCGGCGCCGTCCGTCTGCGGCGTGTCGGCCTCGGGCGCCGCGGCACCCGCACTCGCGCCCGCATCGAGCGCCTGGGGGGAACCATCGGCGGCCGGCGTCCGCAACCGGCGCCGGCGGCGGCGCCGCCGGTTGCCGGATCCGCTCTCCTCATCGGAGCGCTTGCGCCCCTCCCCGATGCCGATCACCTCGGGCTCCGGTAGGCGCGGGAAACGCGCGCGCAGCGCGTTCCATGCCCGTCGCGAGTTCAGCGCCGACGGCTGGGTGGCACCCACCGCGGCTCGGAGGGCCCGTTTCCCATCCGCCCCACTGAGATCGAGCGCATCGAGCGCCCCGCGCAACTCGGCCCAACCGCCGACCGCCTGGGCGGCGCGGGCGGCCAGACGCAGATGCTCGGCCCGCAGAGGAACGTCCCCGGGACCGAGAATCATCAGCAGGCGCGCGGCCTGCCCCAGACGCAACGCCCCGGGGTCCTTCGGCGGGACGGGATCCGGCGGCGGTTCACCGGCGGCCCGCAGCCACAGCGCGATCACCGCCAACTCACCGCCGTTGGTGATCAGATGATGGGCCTCCCACGCGGCGATCCGGGCGGCCTCCTGCTTGCGCCCGGGGCGGGTGTTGTCGGCCAGCGCCCGCGCGACGTCCCACGCCCAGCTGGGCGCCCAGTCGGCGGTCTGCTCGAGCGCGTTCCAGCGGCGACGTCGGTCGCCGGAGCGCCCGAGCTGTTCCAGGGCCGCCAACCGTTCCCAACGGCCGCTCACGGCGGCGTGCCACCAGAGCGCCCGTAGGCGCTCCCGGCTGCTCATGCGCAGGCGGTCGAGCACCCTGCGCGGCACGTCGTCCGGCAGAGCGCGGCGCAGATCCGGCTGCACCAGCAGGGCGGTCGCCCAGGCGCGCCACAGCGGCTGATCGGTGCCGTCGTTGAGCGCCAGCTTGCGCGCGGCGAGCGCGCTCAGCGCCCACCACGGGGCGGCCGCCGCCGGATCGACGCCGGCGGTGACCGTCTCGATCAGCTCCTCCAGCGTGACGTCGTGGGAGGCGGCCTCAATCCACTCCTCCATCAGGCCGTGGGGCAGCATCCCCGGGTCGGCCGCGCGCCAGCCGTCGCCCGCCAGGCCCGCCGCGATCAGCCCCGGTGCGGCCGCCGCGTTCACCAACTTCGCCCGCCCACCGTCCTGCTCGGCCAGCAGCGCCGCCGCCTTGCTGAGGGCGCCCCGTTCGCCGGCCCCCGGCGGTCCGGCGACCCGACCCAACGGCCGATACCAGCCCAACCCGAACACGTCGTGGCTGGTTTGGACGCCCATCGGGTCGCCCATCGGCAGGAACTCGACCAACACCGCCTCCTTGTCGGGAGCCGGGCGCATCACCCGCCCCAGACGCTGCACGAACACCCGCTCGGAGGTGGTGGGCGCCAGGTGCATCACCACCGAGGCGCGGGTCTCGTCCCACCCCTCCGTGAGCAGGTCGGCGTTGCACAGCACGTCGATCCGCCCGGCGGAGAAGTCGAACAGAATCCGTTTCAGCTCACGCGGCGCGGTCTGACCGGAGACCGCTGCCGCCCGGACTCCCCGGCCGGAAAGCTCGTCGGCCAGAGCGTGTGCCTGTGCGACGGTGGCGGTGTACGCCACTCCGGCGAGACCCAGCGGCTGGAAATGCTCGGCCCACACGTCGGCGCAGGCCCGATGCCAGCGCGCCCGGTCGAGCGCCCGCCCGAGGCTCGCCTGGTCGAAGTCGCCCCTCACCCGCGCGACGTCCGACAGGTCGACCGCCCGCTCCACCCGCAGCGATCGCAGCGGGCAGAGGATGCCCCGCTCGATCGCCGACAGCCGGTCCAGGGTGGTCGCCACCGGACCGAAGACCTGCTCGACGTGGCC
>DAOKZF010000107.1:2252-3467 GCA_035325785.1 Miltoncostaeaceae bacterium | reverse complement strand
CCCGGTCGCGGTGAACCCGACGACCACCGCGTTCTCGGCCCGGTCGAGCAGGCGGCGGGTCTGGGCGCCGAGGGCCGCATGGGCCTCGTCGCAGATCAGCAGCGTGATGCCGTCCCAGTCCATCGTGTCCTGGTGGCGCAGGGCCGCCTGGTAGGTGCAGACCGTGACGCCGGGCCTGCCGGCCGAGGCCGGCCCGTCCGGTTGAGAGGGCACCGTGGAGAAGTGGCGCGCGAGGCTGGCGGTGGTCTGCTCGGCGAGGTTTCGCCGCGGCACCAGGACCAGCGCGCTGCCCCCCAGGGCGGCGGCCAGCGCCAGGAACATGACGGTCTTGCCGGAACCGGTGGGCGCGTCGACCCAGGTGCGGGTCGCGCCATGCTGGAGGCGGCCGGCCAGTTCGTCGAGCGCCTCGAGTTGGTGATCGCGCAGCACGACGTCGGGCCACACCTCGGTGGGGTTCGCGAGCGCATGGGCCAGCAACTCACCGGGAGGCGAGCTCACAGGGGACTCGATGGTGGACTGCGATGCATCGGGCATCTCGTGCACACCTTCCGGAGCACGGGTGCATGCCGACGTAACGTTTCGGACGGGGGTCGGTGTCCGCCATCCCGGGAAACCGCCTGACGCGAAGCGGGCCACGTCGAGGCACGTCGGGGGCGCATTGATGCGCGACCGCGAACAGTTTAGCAAACCGTCATGCATCTCAGCCGACGATCGTTTAGTGACATCCGACGGGCTCGGTAACATGTTCTGCGATGAACGAGTTGCCGCCCCATTCCTCGCAGGAGGCGCCGACCGGCGGCTGGATCCGCCCGGTCGCCCTGGTGCTCGCCTGCGCGGCGACGACGGCACGGTGACCGTGCTGCCCACCGGCGAGGCCGCCATCACCGGCGCAACCACGCCGAACTCGGGCACCGGCACCGACGCGCCGACCACGACGCCCACGCCGAAGCCGACCGCGCCTCCCGCCCCGCCGCGCGACCAGATCGCGCTGATCGTTCTGAACGGAACGAACATCGCCGGATTCGCCGGGCGAACCGCGGGTGAGGCCGAAAGCGTGGGGTATCAGGGGGTCATCGCCGGCGACGCTCCGGCGACCACCGACCCGTCCACGGTCTATTACGCCGCCGGCCAGGAGCCGGCCGCCCCGCGGGCCGCCCGTGACCTGAAGAACGCCCAGCTCGCCCCACTCCCGGCCTCCCGGGCCCTGCGCGATGC
>DAOKZF010000107.1:0-2242 GCA_035325785.1 Miltoncostaeaceae bacterium | reverse complement strand
AACGCCATCAACTCGCAGGCCGACGTCGCGGTGGTGCTCGGGCCGTGAATCGCCGGCGGACGGCCGGCGGCGCCACACGCCGCCGGTGAGCTCCGCTCAACGCGACAACCTGCCGCGCGTCGGCGTGCGGCTGCCCCAGTACGGCGGCGACTGGGACACCCTGGTCGATTTCGCCCGGCGGGCGGCCGCGGGCGGGGCCGACAGCCTCTGGGTGAACGACCACCTGCTCGCCCCGGGGCGCCTGTCGCACGAGAACACATTCGACGCCCTCACCACCCTGGCGGCCCTGGCACCGCAGATCGACCGGGTGCGCTTCGGGGTGGCGGTGCTGTCGGCCTCGTATCGCCCGCCGGCGCTGGCCGCCAAGAGCGCCACGGTGCTGGACGTGATCAGCGGTGGTCGGCTGATCGTCGGTCTGGGCGCCGGCTCTCATCGGGCGGAGCACCGCGCCTACGGAATCCCGTTCCGAACGCCGGCCGAACGCACCCGCCGCACGCGCGAAACCCTGGCGGTGATGCGCGAGATGTTCACCCACCCCGAGGGCGCCACGCTCGCCGACATGTTGGCCGATGCGCCCAATCTGCCGGCGCCCATCAGCCCCGGAGGGCCGCCGATCTGGCTGGCCGCCCACCGGCCGGCCCTGCTGCGCGAAGCCGGACGCAATGCCGACGGCATCGTGGCCGCCTTCTGTTCGCCCCACGAGGTCGCCCGACGGCTGGCGCTGGCGCGGGCCGCGCGGGCCGCGGAGGCCGCCCCCCTCGAATGCGCCCTGTACACCTACGCGCTGCCGGTCCGCTCGCGCGCCGAGACCCTCGCCTGGCTCGAACCGGAGGCACGACGGCTGAACAGCGACCCGCAGGCGTTGCTGCGCTGGGTGGCGACGACGGGGATCGTCGGCTCCCCCGACGAGTTGCGCACCCGACTGAGCGGATACCGGGCGGCCGGCGTGAGCGAGGCCATCCTGGTGCTGCCCAATCGAGTGCCGCCCGCGGCGCTCGATGCCCTGCTCGAGGCGACCGCCACCCGCCCCAGGACCGCCCCTCCCCCGGCGAGCGACCCCAGCGGAGAGGTCAACGCGCGCGAGAACGTGGTCTGGCTGCTGGTCGGACGCCACGTCGCGGCCGGCCACGCGGACCGCGAGGCCGTGGTCGACGACGACGGCGGCTGGACCTACGGGGAGCTGGAGCGGGCCAGCGCGCGCGCCGGCGGGGCGCTGATGGGCGCGGGGGTCGGCGCGGGGGACCGGGTGGCGCTCGCCCTGGAGGATGGGCGCGCTTGGTGCGCGGCGTTCTTGGGGGCCGCCCGGATCGGGGCGGTGCCGGTGCCGGTGAACCCGGGAGCCGAGGCCGCGACGCTGGTCGACATCGTGGCCGACTGCGAACCGGTGGTGGTCGTCGGGCGGTCCGACTTGCCGCCCCTGCCGGCCCGGCGGGTCGACCCGGCCGATCTGGACGCGGGCCCCCCTGCGCCGGTGCGCGCAGTGCACCGGGCCGATCTCGCCTACCTGATCTATTCGTCCGGGTCCACGGGCCGGCCGAAGGGCGTGATGCACGGCCACGGCGATCTGCGCGCGGCGATCGAAACCTACGCCGACCAGGTGCTGGCGCTCGCGCCCGGGGACCGCTGCCATTCGGTCGCCCACCTGTTCACCTCACTCGGCTTCGGCAACGGCTTCTTCCGCCCCCTGGGGCGCGGCGCGACCGCGATCTTCACCCGGGTGGCCCCCACTCCCCGCTCGGTGACCCGCCTGGTGAACGAACGATCGGTGAGCGTGCTGACCGGGGTGCCCACGTTCTGGTCACAACTGGCCCGCTTCCTGGAGCGCCATCCCGCACCGGAGGCCTTCGCGGAGGTGCGCCTGGCGGTCTCCTCGGGCGACAGCCTGCCCGCACCGGTCGCCGAGCGGCTGCGGCGTGAGGCCCGGGTCGATCTGATCGAGGGCTTCGGCTGCTCGGAATGCTCGAACATCATCATTTCGACTCGCCCGGGGGAGCCGCTGCCGGGGTGCCTGGGGCGAGTGGTGGATGGCATCGAGATTCGCCTGGCCGACGAGGATGGCCGCCCGGTGCCCGAGGGGGAGCCGGGACGCCTGTGGATCCGCTCGCCCTCGAACACCAGCGGCTACTGGCGCCGGCCCGAACTGACCCGCGAGCTCGTCCACGGCCCCTGGTTGCGGATGGGCGACCTGCTGATGGTGCGCGACGGGGTGTACCGGCACATGGGTCGCGCCGACGACCTGTTC
>DAOKZF010000106.1:2501-6108 GCA_035325785.1 Miltoncostaeaceae bacterium | reverse complement strand
GGGGGTGGTTGGGCCGCCGCGGCCGGCGGGCGGTGGCCGTGTCGTCGCCGGCGGAATCGCGTGTCGGGGGCCGGGTGTCGGCGGGCCGCACGATCGGCATGATCGCGGTGCCCCCGTCGGTCGGCGGGCCGTCCCCGAGGGCCGCGACGAGGGCGGCGGCGTCCGGGAAGCGGGCCGCCGGATCCTTCGCGGTGGCGCGCAGCACGATGGCGGCCAGCCATGTGGGCACCCTGTCGTTGCGGTCCCGCGGGTCGGGCAACGGCTCCGAGCAGTGTTTCATCGCGACCGCCACGAACCCGTCTCCGCTGAACGGCAGCGTGCCGGTGAGGCACTCGAACAGCACCACCCCGAGGGAGTAGATGTCCGAGCGGGCATCGAGCGGGTGGCCGTTCGCCTGCTCCGGTGACAGGTAGTCGGCGCTGCCCATGAGCATGTCGGTGCGGGTCAGACCGGTGTCCTCGTCGGCCTCCAGCGCCCGGGCGATGCCGAAGTCGGCCAGTTTGACGCTGCCGTCCTCGGCCAGCAGCACGTTCTGCGCCTTGATGTCGCGGTGCACCAGGCCCTGCGTGTGGGCGTAATGGAGCGCCTGGGCCACCTGGGCGCAGATCCGGGTGGCTTCGGCGGGCTCCAGCGGCCCATCGCGACGAATGCGCGCCTTGAGGTTCTCCCCCTCCACCAGCTCGAGCACCAGGAACGGCCCGTCGCCGTCCTCGCCGCGGTCCAGCACATGGACGAGGTTCGGATGCGACAGGCGCGCCACCATCAGCGCCTCCCGCCGGAAACGCTCGGTCAGTTCCTCGTCGGCCACCAGGCTGGCGTGCAGCCGCTTCACCGCCACCGGCCGGTTCAGCACGGTGTCGGTGGCGCGCCACACGGTGGCCATCCCGCCGCGGCCGATCAGCTCGTCCAGGCGGTAGCGCTCGCCGATGATCGTCTGCGCCGTCACCCGGCCAGAATACCCCCGTCCGCCCGTCGGCCGTGCCCACGGGTGGGCGCACTACACTGATGGGCGTGACACCGCCCAGTCTGGTGCTGATCGTGGAGGACGACGAGGCGATCGCCGAGACGGTCGCCTATGCCGTGGAGCGCGCCGGCATGCGCACCCTGAGCGCCGCCGACGGTGCCGCCGGGCTGCGCCTGTTTCGCCAGCAGCGTCCCGACCTGGTGGTGTTGGACCTGATGCTGCCGGCGATGGACGGCTGGCGGGTGCTGCAGGAGATCCGGGCCGAGGACCGCCGGGTACCGGTGATCGTGTGCAGCGCCCGCACCAGCGAGTACGACCGGGTGAACGGCCTCGAGCTGGGCGCCGACGATTACGTGACCAAGCCGTTTTCGCTCAAGGAGTTGGTGGCGCGCGTCAGCGCCCACCTGCGGCGGGTCGACAGCCTGCGCGACGCCGACGAGCGGCGGGCGATCAGCGCCGGCCCGCTGCTGATCGATCCCGACCAGGTGCAGGCGTTTCACGATGGGTGTTCGATCGGCCTCACGCCGCGGGAGTTCGCGGTGCTGCATGTGTTGGCCCGCGCCGACGGCCGACCGCTGGCGCGCGAGAAGATCTACCGCGAGGCGTGGGGGTACGAGATGGTGCGCGGCGACCGTTCGGTCGACGTGTTCGTGCGCAAACTGCGCCAGAAGCTCGCCGGGGCGATTGGCGACATGACGTTCCTTCAGACCCATTACGGGGTGGGGTACCGCTTCGAGGCGATCGACCGTCGGGACGTCGCCGATGCCGCCGACGCCGCCGACGCGGCGGCTGAGCGGTGAGATGACCCGCGCGGGCCGCCGGCGGGGGCACCGGGCGACCGGCGGTCCGCGCGGACTGCTATCTTTCCCGCGCTCCATCCCGGGGGGATGCCCGAGTGGTCAAAGGGAGCGGTCTGTAAAACCGCCGGCTCAGCCTACGAAGGTTCGAACCCTTCTCCCCCCATCCGCGCCGTGAGCGACCGCGCTCACCCGCTGCGCACCTGGCGGCCCGCTCCGATTCGGATGCGGCCGTTTGCGGTGGTGGTGGCGTTGGTGAACGGCGCCCTCGGCCTGCTGCTGGCGGCCCTGATCCTGCCGGGAATCGGAATCGGTTCCGTGCACGGGGCGGTGATCGCCGCCGCCCTGCTCGGACTGCTGAACCTGCTGTTGCCGCCCGTGATCGTGGCGTTGCGCATCCCGTTCACGGTGGGGTTGACGTTCCTGCTGGTGTTGGCGGTGAACGTGGCCCTGTTGATGCTGGTCGCCGATGTGAGTCCGGCGACCCTGCGCGTGGACGGGGTCGGTTGGGCGCTGGGGGCGGCGCTGATCACCGCCGCGATCGGGCTGGTGGTGGAGGTGATCACGGGTCTGAACGACGACACCGGCTACGCCCTTCAGGTGGTCGGGCGGGTGGCCCGACGCAGCGGCGAGCGGGTGCGTTCGGACGATCCCGGCATCGTCTTCCTGGAGATCGACGGGTTGGCTCTGCCGGTGCTGCGCCGGGCGCTGCGCGACGGCCACGCGCCGCAGCTGGGGCGCATGTTGGCGCGCGACTCGCATCGACTGGTCGAATGGGAGACCGACCTGTCGTCGCAGACCGGGGCCAGTCAGGCGGGGATCCTGCTGGGCAGCAACCGCGATCTGCCCGCGTTCCGTTGGTTTGAGCGCTCCAGCGGGGCGACCGTCACCTGTTCCAGCCCCGGCGATTGCGCCGCGATCGAACGGCGGCTGGCCGGGAAGGTGGGGTTGCTGTCCGGGGGCGGGGCCAGTCGCGGCAATCTGTTCTCCGGCGGCGCCGAGGAGATGATCCTCACCATCAGTCGTCTCGACGTCGAGCGACGGGCGAATCGCGGCTATCAGGCGTTTTTCGCCAACAGTTTCAACGTGACGCGCACGGTGGTGCTGTTCGCCTGGGAGGTGGCGTTGGAGGTGTCGGCGGCGGTGCGCGCGGTGCGTCGGGATGTTCAGCCGCGCGGGGCCCGCGGCGGCGTGTATCCGCTGTTGCGCGCCGGGATGTGCGTGGTGGTGCGCGACCTGGTGGTCTTCGCGGTGTTGACCGACATGCTGCGCGGTCGCCCGGCGGTGTACGCCACGTTTGCCAGTTACGACGAGGTGGCCCACCATTCGGGCCTGGAGCGCGCGGACACGCTCGAGGCGCTGCGCAAACTGGATCAACAGATCGGCCGTCTGGATCGGGCGCGGCGTTACGCCCCTCGCCCGTATGAGTTGGTGATCCTCTCGGATCACGGCCAGACTCAGGGGGCGACCTTTCGCCAGCGCAACGGCTACGGCTTGGAGGATCTGGTGCGCGGGGCGGTGGACGACCCGGTGGTCTCCGGTGCCGGAGGCGACGAGCACGACAGCGCGGTGGGCCACGCCCTGCGTGAGGCGGCCGGCGCGAATCCGCGGGCCGGGGGTCCCCGGGCCGCGCGAGCGCAGTTGGGGCGGGCCGGCGAGGTGGCGGTGCTGGCCTCGGGCAATCTCGGCCTGATCTATTTCACCGGCGGTGAGGATCGCCTCACTCGGGGCGAGATCGAGCGGCGTCATCCGCGGCTGCTTTCGGCTCTGCGTTCTCATCCGCACATCGGGTTTGTGATGGTGCGCGACGACGACGACCACCCGGTGGTTTTGGGCGCGGCGGGCG
>DAOKZF010000106.1:0-2481 GCA_035325785.1 Miltoncostaeaceae bacterium | reverse complement strand
CCGTTCTCTCCCCGGGCGGCCCGGCACCTGCTGCGGGCCGCCCGATTCACCAATGCGCCCGATGTGATCGTGAACAGTTTTTATGACCCGGAGTTGGATGATGCCTGCGCGTTTGAGGAGTTGATTTCCTTTCACGGCGGCCTGGGTGGGGCGCAGACGCGGCCGTTCATCATGTGCCCCATCGATCTGCCGTTGCCGGCGCAGCCGTTGGTGGGCGCCGAGGCGGTCCATCGGCTTCTGTTGGGGTGGCGGCGGCTGTTGCACCCCGATGAGGTCCCCGCGGAGTCCGCGCACGGGTCGACATCCGAGACGCCGCGGTGAGCCAGGATGTCTGCCGGGTGGAGTGGTGGGGGCATTCGACCGTCGCGGTCGAGATGGCGGGGGTGCGTCTGCTGACCGATCCTCTGCTCACCGCGCGCGCGGTCCATCTGCTGCGCGCCGCCCGTCCGGTGCCGGATGCGGCGCTGGCGGCCGACGCGGTGCTGATCTCTCACTTTCATATGGACCATCTGCATCTGCGGTCGTTGCGTCGTCTGGGTCCGCGCTGGCTGATCGGTCCTCCCGGTTTGGCGGCGTTGACGGCCGGTCTGGATGCGCGGGTCACCGAGGTGGAGCCCTCGGACGAGGTGATGGTGGGCGCGCTGCGGGTGCGGGCGGTGCCGGCGGATCACGAGGGACGTCGCACGCCGTGGGGGGCCTACGCTCCGCCGCTGGGGTTCGTGATCGACGGGCCGCGCCGGGTGTACTTCGCCGGCGACACCGACCTGTTCGACGGCATGCGCGCCCTGGGACGGCTGGGGTTGGATGTGGCGTTGTTGCCGGTGTGGGGGTGGGGCTCGAGCCTCGGTCGCGGGCGGCATCTGGATCCGCATCGGGCGGCGCGGGCCGCGGCCTGGCTGCATCCGCGGGTGGCGGTGCCGATTCACTGGGGTACCTACGCGGCGGCCTGGGCGCTGCGCGGACCCCCCCCCTCGTTTCTCACCCGCCCGGCGCGCGATTTCGCCGCGCACGCCGCCGAGTTGGCACCCCGGGTGCGGGTGGTGCGCCTGCGTCCGGGCGGGGCGCCCCTGAGGGTCGGCTGAGGCTCCTCCGTCCGCAACGCCCGTGGGGCGTGCGGATGGGATCCGCCCTGGCGTGTCGGATGATGGACGGCGGATCCTCACGTACTCCGCCCGGGCCTCTCTTCGCCCGGCGGTTTTCGCTACACTGCCCCGGCCGCGCGGCGGACCCCGTCAGCGCGCCGGTGCCGACCCGCCCAGTTAGCTCAGTTGGTAGAGCACTTCCATGGTAAGGAAGGGGTCAGCGGTTCGAGTCCGCTACTGGGCTCTCGCCCCGGATAGGCGATCCCGGCGGAGTAGCTCAGCTGGTTAGAGCAGCGGAATCATAATCCGCGTGTCGGGGGTTCGAGTCCCTCCTCCGCTACTGCCGAAGGCCCCCGCATGCGGGGGCCTTCTCCGTGTCGGGCCGCAGCCCGTGCCGCGGGGCGCCCTCAGGCACCCCGCGGGTCGGTGCTCCGGACGGCAGGTCACGCCCGCCGGTCGCATCGGGTCAGGGCACCAGCTTGATCGGCTTGATCGTCGGCCGGGTGGGCTTGGCCTTCGGGCGTGGGGTGGCTCCCAGCGAATAGCCGAGCGCGAGCCCGAGCTTGGTGCGCATGTTGAAGGTCTTGGCGCGAGCCGGAACCTTGATGCACATTGTCTGGGCGCCCGGCTGACGGAACACGACGAGCTTCTGGCCGAACAGACGTCGGCTGCGCGTGCCGCTGAAGATCGTGACGAGCGTCCGCGCCGGCTTGGCGCTGGCGACGCGCACCAGCACGCACTTCGAGCTGGTGAACGAACCGATCGAGATGATTCCGGGGGCCACGATCGACGTCGGCCCCGCCCCAACCACCTGAGGCGCGGGGATGACCGAACCCAGGTTCGCACCCACCGGGTTGGTGACCGTCTGCGGATCGCATTGGGTGAACGTCCACACGTACGGTCCGTCCGGAGCGCCTGAGAAGGTGGTTCCCATGTACGTGGCCGCGCTCCTGTCGGCCGACAGGGTGAGGCTGAAGGAGCCCGAGCCCCCGGGGACGGTGAACGTGCCGGACGCGACATCGCCGCGCGCCCGGCCGCTCATGGTCTGGTTGATCCCCAGACCGCTGCCGAACAGCTGCGCGCCGGCCTGAGTGAACTCGATGATGCTGCCGTCGGGGCGCTGCCAGCGACCGGCGAAGACTCCCCCGGTGCAGGCTGCGCGAACCCCTACGGTGGGCTGGCTGGGTGGGCTGGTGGGCTGCTGAGCGACCGCGCCGCCGGCGGCAACCAAGCCCATGGCGAGCGCGCCGCCGGTGAGGGTCGTGACCCAGAGTGTTCTCAAAATGGGCTCTTCGGGCATAGAAGTGGGTGACCTGGCGGCCTGAACCACCCGGGATCCCGGTAGCCATCGGGTGCCACGCGCACTCCGATGCTCCCCGTAACCTCACGTCTTCTCACA
>DAOKZF010000105.1:3444-6212 GCA_035325785.1 Miltoncostaeaceae bacterium | reverse complement strand
GAATGCAGTCTGGACAGCCGCTTTCGCATGGCCATTCCCGCTCGCGTCCGTGACCCCTTCACCCACGGCGCCACGGTGGGGTGGTGGATCGACGAATGCCTGATCATCGCCCCGGCCGAGGAGTGGCCCGCGCTGGTGGAACGCACCTTCGGGACGATGAGCGTGCTGGACGACGAGGCCCGCGAATTGAGCCGCTTTCTGATCGCCGGTGTCTACAACCACGACCTCGATGCCCAGGGGCGGGTGCCTCTGGCGCCGGAGCTGCGCGAGCACGCCGGCATCGAGGGTAAGAAGGTGAAGGTGATCGGCGTCGGCGACTACCTGGAGGTCTGGGACCCCGACCGGCTCGCCGCCCGTTTTGCCAAATTGCGACAGGAGGGGGTCTCGGCCCGTGCCCAGCGCCTTGCCGATCGCATCGCATAGACCACCGCGCGGCGGGCACGAACCGGTGCTCGTTGACGAGGTGCTGCGTCTGCTGACCCCACGCTCCGGCGAGACGATCGTCGACTGCACCTTCGGTGCGGGCGGCCACGCCACGCGCATCGCCCCGCTGCTGGGCGCCGAGGGCACGTACATCGGCATCGACCAGGACCCGGAGGCCGCCGACTGGTTCGCGGCCTTCGCCGAACACGCCGGCTGCCGCACGGCCCTGCGCGCCGGCAACTTCGCCGATGTGCTCGCCGACCTGAACGATGAGGGCCTGCGGGTCGACATGGTCCTGATGGACCTCGGCCTGTCGTCGATGCAGATCGACCAGCCCCACCGAGGCTTCTCGTATTCGCGCCAGGCCCCCCTGGACATGCGGATGGATCCCACGCGGGCCGAGTCGGCCGCCGATCTGGTGGCCGAACTGGACGAGCGCGAGTTGGCGCGGATCATCCGCGACTACGGCGAGGAGCGCTACGCCCGCCCGATCGCCCGCGCGATCGTCCGGCGCCGAGAGCAGGCCCCCATCACCAGTACCGGGGACCTGGTGGAGGTCGTGCGTCAGGCGGTGCCGACCCCGGCCCTGTTCGCCGCCGGCCACCCCGCCAAACGGGTCTTTCAGGCGCTGCGCATCGCGGTCAACCACGAGCTCGAGGTGCTGGAGAGCGGTCTCGAGTGCGCCTTCGACCTGCTGGCGCCCGGCGGGCGGCTGGCGGTGATCTCCTTCCACTCGCTCGAGGACCGCATGGTGAAGCGCTTCATGCGCGAACGGTCCCGCGGGTGCATCTGCCCACCGGACATGCCGGTCTGCGGCTGCGGACGGGTGGCCGAGGGCGAGCTTCTGTGCGGGAAGGCCCAGATGCCGCGCGCCGATGAGATCCAGCACAACCCCCGGGCGAAACCGGCCCGCCTGCGCGGCCTGCGCCGGGTGAACGACCGATGAGCTCCCGCGCCGGCGCCGCACGGGTGGCCGCCTCCGCCTCCGCCCCCGCCGCCCCGCGACGGGGCGGTGTGCGCCCCGCGCCATCCGCGCGACGGGCGGCGCCCCCGAGGGTGCGTCGAAGCGATCGCCGGCGGGCGGGGAACTGGCTGCTGTTGATTCCGGTGATCGCCGTGCTGCTCGCGGGAATCGTCTGGGTGAACGTGTCGACGCTGGCCTTCACCTCCGAGGCCGGGCGGGTCGCGAGCCAGGCGCGCGACGTGGAGGCAAGGAACATCCGTCTCAAGGCGCAGCTGGACCGGGTCAACGCGACCGTGATCGACCGCGCCCAGGAACAGTTGGGCATGGGCGTACCGGCCAACGGCTCGATCACCCCGCTGCAGGTGAAACCGTGACCGACACGGCGGCCGGCGCCCTCCACCGCGGGGAGGGTGCGACAACGCCGGCCGCTCGGCGGGTCGGGTGAGCGCTCCCCGGCGCACCGGCGCCGGTCGACGCGGGCGCGGCGAGGAACCACCCAACGGGCTGGCGTCGCGGCGCATCAGGGTGCTCGCGGTCGGCGCGCTCGCGGCCCTGGCGCTGGTGGGGGCGCGCGCCACCTACCTGGGCACGGTGAGCGCCGGCGACCTGTCCGCCCAGGCCGACGTCAGCAATCGGGACGGCACGACCCTGATCGCGCCCCGCGGGGCGATCAGCACCGTCGACGGGCGCGTGCTGGCCACCGACGACCTCAAGGTCGACGTGATCGCCTCGCCCGACGACATCGCCGACCCGGTGGGCACCGCTCGCGAGCTGGCGGCCGTGCTGCCGGTGAACCAGGCCGATCTGGAGCAGCTGCTGTCCGGCGGGGGCAAGTACGCGCCGGTGTTCCGCGGGCTTCCGCTGCCGCGGGCGGAACGGGTTCGTCGTCTGAAACTGCCGGGAATCGCCCTGGTCGACGTGTATCGGCGCTTCCTGCCCGCCGGACCGTTGGCGGCCCAGGTGGTGGGTCTGACCGACAACGACGGCGCCGGCATCTCGGGCATCGAGGCGGTGGAGAACGAGCGGCTCACCGGTACGCCTGGGCGGCGGGTGCGCGTGAAGGACGCCTACGGGAGCACCCTGCGGGTGATCGCCGACCGCGACCCGAAGCCGGGGGCCGACCTCACCCTCAGCCTCAACAGCGCCATCCAGGACCGCCCCGAGCGGATCCTGGCCGATGTGCGGCGCGAGCACGGAGCCAAGCGGGCGATGGCGGTGGTGATGGATCCGCGCAACGGTCGGGTGCTGGCGCTGGCCACCGTGCCCGGATACGACCCCAATCGACGGGCGCGTCTCGACCAAGACCTGACCCGCAACCGGCCGGTCGTCGACATGTTCGAACCCGGCTCCACCTTCAAGATCGTGACGATGAGCGCGGCGC
>DAOKZF010000105.1:947-3434 GCA_035325785.1 Miltoncostaeaceae bacterium | reverse complement strand
CGACCGCGAGATCAAGGAGTCGCACCGGGACTACGACACCACCCTCACCGCCACCCAGATCCTCGAACAGTCCAGCAACGTCGGCACGGTGAAGATCGCCGAGCTGGTGGGCAAGAACGACCTGATCACCTGGATGAAACGCTTCGGTTTCGGCAGCCCGACGGGGATCGATTTTCCGGGTGAGTCCGCGGGTTATCTGCGTCCGGCCGACGAGTGGTACGGGTTCTCGATCGGGAACATCCCGATCGGTCAGGGGGTGTCGGTGACCCTGATGCAGCTGGCGCGCGCCTACTCTGCGATCGCCAATCGGGGCGTGCTGGTGACTCCGCGGCTGGTGGAGCGGGTTGGGGATGAGGCGGTTCCGATGGCGCCGGGCACGCGGATCATGTCGACCCGCACCGCCCGCGAGGTGGACGGGATGCTGCGCAAGGTGGTGTCGGAGAACGGCACCGGCTCGGCCGCGGCGGTGCGCGGTTTCACCGTGGCCGGTAAGACCGGCACCGCCCAGAAGTACGACGAGCAACTGGGCGCCTACTCGGATTACCGCTACATGGCGTCGTTCGTCGGCTATCTGCCCGCCGACAACCCGCAGCTGGTGATCGCCGTGGCGGTCGACGAGCCCAGCTCGGAGTCGATCTACGGCGGCGACGTCGCCGCTCCGGCGTTCGAGCGCATCGCGGAGTTCGCCACCAACACGCTCGGCATCGAGCCGTGATCATCACCGACCCCGGCGGGCGGTCGGTGCATTACGATCGGTGCGGATGATCCTGACGGACCTCATCGCGGGCATCCCGGGTGCGCGGCCGCTGGATCCGGCGGTGGGTGCGACCCCGGTGACGGCGCTCACCCAGCATGCCGACCGCGTGGCTCCCGGGGCGGTGGTCTGCGCCGTGCCCGGCACCCGCCACGATGGTCACGACTTCGTGCCGGCGGCGGTCGCGGCGGGCGCGGGGGCGGTGCTGGTGGAACGCGAACTGCCCGATCCGGGCGTGCCCCAGGTGCTGGTGCCCGACGCGCGTCTGGCGTTGGCGCTGGCGGCGGCCCGCTGGTTCGGCGACCCCGCGCGGTCGCTGAACGTCGTGGGGATCACCGGCACCAACGGCAAGACCACCTGTGCATTTCTGATCGCCGCGATGTTGGCCGCGGCCGGTCGTCCCTGCGGGTTGATCGGCACGATCGAGACGCGGGTCGGTGGGCGGGCACGCCCGGCCGAGCGCACCACGCCGGATCCGCTGGCGGTGCAGGCGCTGTTGGATCAGATGCGCCGCGCGGGCGACCGGGCCTGCGCGATGGAGGTCTCCTCGCACGCGCTGGTGCAACGGCGGGTTGCGGGGGTGCCGTTCGCGGCGGCCCTGTTCACCAATCTCAGCCGCGACCATCTCGACTATCACGGCGATTTCGACGACTACTTCGCGGCCAAGCGGCGCCTGTTTCTGCCCGATCCGGCGGCCGGTGTCGACGTCGCCCCGCCGGGCGCGACGAACCTCGATGACGAGTACGGTCGGCGCCTGGCCGATGAGTGCGGTGCGCTCGGATATGCGATCGACCATCCCGCGCCGGTCCGCCCGACGCGGATCGTGGACCTGACCGACGGCATCCGGGCGACGGTCGCCACCCCCCGCGGCCCGCTCGAGGTGCGCAGCCCCCTGCGCGGGCGCTTCAACCTCGAGAACCTCCTCGGGGCGGTGGCGGTGGGCGAGCTGCTCGGGGTGGCTCACGACGCGGTCGCGGCCGGCCTGGCGGCGGTGGCCGGCGTGCCGGGACGCTTTGAGGCGGTCGATGCGGGGCAGCCGTTCCCCCTGATCGTCGACTACGCCCACACCCCGGATTCGCTGCGCAACGTGTTGGTGACCGCCCGTGAGCTGGTGCGCGGCGGGCGTCTGATCGTGGTGGTGGGCTGCGGGGGCGACCGCGATCGGGGCAAGCGCCCCCAGATGGCGGCGGTGGCCGTCGCGTGCGCCGATCTGGCCGTGTTCACCTCCGACAATCCGCGCGGAGAGGATCCGGAGGCGATCATCGCCGACATGCTGGCCGGCATCGACTCCTCCCGCGATGATCACCGCGTGCAGATCGATCGGCGGGCGGCGATCGCCCACGCGATCGGCCTGGCCGGGGCCGGCGATGTGGTGGTGGTGGCCGGCAAGGGGCACGAGCAGGGGCAGGAGCGCTCCGGGGTCGTCACACCGTTTGACGACCGCGCGGTGGCGCGTGAGATCGTGGCGGGCCGATGAACCCCGCCGAACCGACGACCGGGGGGCACGGCGCATGATCACCGTTCACGACATCCTGCGCACGGGGGTCGCGTGCCGCCTGCCGGTCGGGTCACCGGACACGCCGCTGCGCGGAGGGTTCGTCGATTCCCGTCACCCGGTGGAGGGGGGCCTGTTCGTCGGGATCCGCGGTGAGCGGTTCGACGGGGGCCAGTACGCCGCCGACGCCCTACGCGACGGTGCCGCGGCGGCGGGGGTGGGCGAGAAGGCGTGGCGG
>DAOKZF010000105.1:0-937 GCA_035325785.1 Miltoncostaeaceae bacterium | reverse complement strand
CCGCGCAGCCACCGGTGCTGCAGGCGGCCGGCCGCCTGGCCCTGGAGCGCTCGGGCGCTCGGGTGGTGGCGATCACCGGCGCGTTCGGCAAGACGACCACCAAGGACCTGCTGGTGGCCCTGTTGAACGCGGTGGGGGTGAGCGCCCAGGGGACGCCCGGCAACCAGAACACCGAGATCGGCGTTCCGCTGTCGCTGCTG
Organism: Miltoncostaeaceae bacterium; assembly: GCA_035325785.1. Lineage (GTDB taxonomy): Bacteria > Actinomycetota > Thermoleophilia > Miltoncostaeales > Miltoncostaeaceae > JAVJSF01. The sequence goes on along the minus strand of DAOKZF010000105.1, from coordinate 737 downwards.
GGGTTGGCCGACGACTGCCGGGTGGCGGTGGTCGAGATGGGGATGCGCGGTCCGGGGCAGATCGCCGAGTTGGTGGCGTTGGCCCCGCCGGACGTCGCCTGCGTCACCGCGATCGGGCCGGTGCACCTGGAGCTGCTGGGCACGGTCGAGGCGGTCGCCGCGGCGAAGGCCGAGGGGTACGGCGGCCTGCGGGCCGGCGGCGTAGCGGTGGCCCCCGCCGATGAGCCGTTGTTGGAGCCCCACCTGGCGGCCCTGGCCGACGATGTGCGGGTGGTGCGGGTGGGGGAGCGACCCACGGTCGAGGTGGACATCGCCCTCGACAAGGCGTGGGAGCTGCGCAATCTCGCGACCGCCCTGGTCTGTTGCGAGGCGCTCGGCGTCGATGTGCCCGCGGGGACCCACGTGGATTTCGCCCCGTCGGCGTTGCGCGGTCAGGAACGGCCGTTGGCCGGCGGTGGGGTGCTGATCGAGGACTGCTACAACGCCAACCCGGTCGCGATGCGCGCGGCGATCGCCGATCTGGCCGGTCGGTCCGGGCGGCGGGTGGCGGTGCTGGGCGATATGAAGGAGCTGGGCGCCGACGAGGCCGCCTATCATCGAGAGGTCGGCGAGGCGTTGGCCGCGGCCGGGATCGATCGGCTGATCGCGGTCGGTCACCTGGCGGCCTGGTATCGGGCGGGCGCGGCCGGGGTGGACGTCCATCATTTCGAGACGGTGGAGCAGGCCCTGGAGGAGGT
>DAOKZF010000104.1:0-6256 GCA_035325785.1 Miltoncostaeaceae bacterium | reverse complement strand
CCGACGAGGACGGGGGCATGGCCGCCGCCGGCGAGCGCCTGCAGGCGTCGGTCGAACGCTGTGCCGCCGGCGGGGTCGTCGCCAAGGGGGCGGTTGGCGACGCCGACCCGCTCCAGGCGCTCGATGACGCCGTGCGCACCTTCGCCCCGGACGAGGCGATCATCGCCACCCGGCCGGCGGAGCGCTCCAACTGGCTGGAGCAGGGGCTGATCGAGCAGGCGCGCGCCCGCTTCCCCGAGTTGACGATCACCCATGTGGTGGTCGATGCGGCCGCCGATCGGGCGCGGGTGGCGAGCCACACACCGCCCCCGGACCGGGCGCCGGCGCGCGAGCGTCATCAGCGCCGCGACCTGGCCCTCCTCGCGATCACCGGGATCCTCGCGATCGTCGGGAGCCTGTTCTCGTTCATCTTCTACGCCGTCGACGCGCCCGAGCCGCTCATCTGGACCTGGGTGATCGTCTTCGACCTCGGCTTTAAGCTGATCGCGATGGCCACGCTCTGGGTGTTCTTCCAGCGCCGTCCGCGCGCCGACCGGTTGGATCTGTAGGACCCACGGGTGAGGGCGCCGACCATTCGGCGCCCTCAGCCTGATCGCCGACCGGTGAGCGCACTGGTGCGCGCGTTCGCCGGAGCCGGGGCCCGCTGATACCCTCCGTGGGTCGCGCCGCTGGCTCCGGCGTCGATCCCGTTCCCGGCAGGGGCGCCCCGCGCGCGCGGGGCGTGGCGCACCGCCGCTCGCGTCTGTGCGGGGACACCACCAGCAGATATCCCGGGAGTGAGGAACACTCACATGATGATCGTGATGAAAGAAGGGGCCACCGAGGAGCAGGTGCGCCACATCGTCGAGCGGATCGAGCAGGCCGGCGCCAAGGCCCGTCCGTCGGTCGGCGAGTTCGTCACCGTCATCGGCGCGATCGGCGACGACCGCGAGATCGTCGCCCAGCTCGAGCTGCAGGGCGAACCCGGTGTCGAGCGGGTCGTGCCGATCCTCAAGCCGTACAAGCTGGTCTCCAACGAGTTCCACGGCGGGCCGACCACCGTCGAGGTGGCCGGTCGCCGCTTCGGGCGCGGCCACTTCGGGCTGATCGCCGGTCCCTGCGCGGTCGAATCGCGCGAGCAGACCCTCGCCTCGGCCCGCGCCTGCAAGGCCGCCGGAGCCAGCCTGCTGCGCGGCGGGGCATACAAGCCGCGCACCTCTCCCTACGCCTTCCAGGGGCTCGGCAAGGAGGGCCTCGAGATCCTGGCGGAGGCCCGCGAAGAGACCGGTCTGCCGGTCGTCACCGAGTTGATGGACGTGCGCAGCCTGCCGGACGTGCTCGAGGTCGCCGACATGATCCAGGTCGGGGCGCGCAACATGCAGAACTTCGACCTGCTGCGGGAAATCGGCCGCACCAACACCCCCGTGCTGCTCAAGCGCGGCATGTCGGCCACCATCGAAGAGTGGCTGATGTCGGCCGAGTACATCGCCCACCAGGGCAACCTGAACATCGTCCTGTGCGAGCGCGGCATCCGCACCTTCGAGACCGCCTACCGCTCCACCCTCGACATCCAGGCGGTTCCGGCCGCCAAGCAGCTCACCAGCCTGCCGGTGATCGTCGACCCGTCTCACGCCGCCGGCAAGCGCGACCTGATCCTGCCGATGGCCCGCGCCGCGGTGGTCGCCGGTGCCGACGGCCTGATCGTCGAGGTGCACCCCACCCCGGAGGCCGCGCTGTGCGACGGCCCGCAGGCGCTGCACGCCGAGACCTTCGGCGCATGGGTGGCCGACGTGCGTCGCTGCATCGACCTGATGGGTCTCGTCATGGCCGGCGACGACGCCGCCGTCCCCGCCTGAGCGACCACGGCTCCCGGACGCCCGTCGGGTGGGGTGAGCGCACCCCGCCCGACGGGCACGTACCCTTGAGCGCATGACCACCTCGCCCGCGCGCCGCGCGATCTCGCTCACCGGCATCAAACCCACCGGCGTACCCCACCTGGGCAACTACGTGGGGGCCATCCGACCGGCCATCGCCCTGGCGGCCGACTACGACGCCTATTACTTCATCGCCGACTACCACGCGCTGATCGGCGTGCGCGACCCGCGGCTGATGGACGAGTACACCCGCTCGGTGGCCGCCACCTGGATCGCCTGCGGGCTCGACCCCGAACGGACGGTCTTCTACCGCCAGTCGGATGTGCCCGAGACGTTCGAACTGCAGTGGGTGTTCTCGTGCCTCACCGCCAAGGGCATGATGAACCGCGCCCACGCCTACAAGGCGGCGGTCGATCGCAACCGCGCCGCCGGCGAGAGCGACCTCGACGCCGGCATCGACATGGGGCTCTACAACTACCCCGTGCTGATGGCCGCCGACATCGTCGTGATGGAGGCCGACGTGGTGCCGGTGGGACGCGACCAGATCCAGCACGTGGAATACGCGCGTGACATCGTCGAGCGGTTCAACCAGGCCTTCGGCGCCGGCCACACGCTCACCGTGCCGCGCCACGTGATCGACGAGGCCGCCGACGCGAACACGATGCCCGGACTCGACGGGCGCAAGATGAGCAAGTCGTACGGCAACACGATCCCGCTGTTCGCCAGCACCGGCGAGCTCAAGAAGCTGCTGAAGAAGCTGAAGACCGACAGCACGCCGCTCGAGGCCCCCAAGGACCCCGACGGCTCATCCCTGTATGCGATCTACCGCCAGTTCGCATCGGCCGACCAGGCCGCCGACCTGCGCGCGCGGATGCTCGCCGGCGGCCTCGGCTGGGGACACATCAAGGACGAGCTGCACGCGCTGCTGGACGATCACCTGCGCGAACCGCGCGAGCGCTACGCCGAACTGATCGCTGACCGGGCGGGATTGGACGCGATCCTGCGCGCCGGGGCCGAGCGGGCCCGCGAACGGGCGCGCCAGGTGGTCGGAAACGTGCGTCGCGCGGTCGGCATCGACGCCTGACACCCGGCGCGCGCTCGCGTCAGACCGCGCCCGCGACCGTCCGCCCGCTCAGGCGCGCGCCGAGCTATCGCGAGAGCGCCCCGCCCCGCCATGCCAGGGGCGACTCGCCGGGCCCCTCGATCACCAGGCGCGAATCGGGGATCAACCGGCGGTACTCCCGGGCGATCTCCAGGGGATGGTCCGGATCGCTCTCATCCCGGCTCGCAACGATGAGAGTCGGGATGCTCAGCCCCTCAAGGGCCTCCAGGCCGGCGAAGGCGCGGGAGCGCGGCACCCCGCGCATCGCGTCGGCCACGGCCGCCGGATCGCGGTGGCGGGCCAACCGCTGGGCGATCACCCGACGCACCGTCGCCCGATAACGCTCGTCCATCGTGAACGGCTCCAGCGCCGCCAGGAACGCCTGCGGGCCACCGCTTTCCAGCGCGTCGGCGAGGCGATCCCAACGGGCCAGCGCCCGCTCACCCGAGGGTGCCCCGCGGTGGGCGGGGGTGATCACCACCAGGCCGCTCACGCGCTGTGGGTGCGCCACCGCGAGCCCCAGGGCGGTCGCCGAACCCATCGACTGACCGGCCAGCGCCGCGCGTTCCCATCCGAAATGATCCATCACGGCCAGGGCGTCGGCGACCATCCGGTCGTAGGTGTACTCGCTCGGCGCGTCAGCGCGCGAGGACTCTCCGTGGCCGCGCGCATCGAAGGCCGCCACCCGAAACCCGGCCCGCTCCAGGGCCCGGGAACCGTGCACCACATAGCGACGGGTGGCCGTCAGCCCATGCAGCAGCACCAACGGCGCGCCCTCGCCGCTCACCTCTCCCTCCAGGCGCACCCCCGCCCGCGTCAACGTGAACGGTGTCGGCTCCTCGGCCATCAGGACCCCGCCCGCGGGTCGCCAGCGCCCATATCCGTGAAACCGCCCACGTTTCCCTCCGACCGCTCGGTTGCGTCGCCGGGCGGATGCGCCCGCCCGTGAGATGATGTCGCAGGCTACCCGCCGCCCCGACAGGAGGTGAATCGTGAGGCGATCCGAGAGCGGTCGAGGCGCACCGCGCTCGCGCGCATCCGGGGACGTCGTCCGGTGAGCGCCCCCGAGGCCGCGGGTCACCGGACGACCGACGACCCCGGATCCCGGCCCGGGGGAGTGCGCCGCCGACTGCGCGGGTTTCTGTCCACCGCCGAGCGGCGCCCGTTCATGGTGGCCTGGCAGGCCGTCGCCCTCGCGACGCTCGCCGTCACGGTGATCGGCGGAGTGCTGGTGCGCATCACCGACCCCGACTCGATCGACGGCCTCGGCGAGGGGATGTGGTGGGCCGTCCAGACCGTGACCACGGTCGGCTACGGCGACACGCTGCCCCAATCCCCGGCCGGCCACCTTATCGCCGCGCTGGGGATGATGGTCGGCGTCGCATTCCTGAGCATCACCACCGCGATGATCGCCAGCCTCTTCAGCGAGTCGACCCGGCGGCGCATCCAGCGCAACCGCGAGGACCCGACGCACGTCGAGGTCGAACGCCTCCACCGGCGGATGGACGAACTCCTGCAGGAAATACGCGAGTTGCGCGCGAGCGTTCGAGACGGCCGCAACCCGCCCGCGCCCGGCGAGTAGTGCCTCATCCCGCCGGCGGCGGGCCGCCCTTCGCGGATGGCCCGCCGGTGGGTCGGTCGCCCGGTTGGCGGCCGAACAGGCGAAAGCCCAGAATGCGCCCGCCGACCTTGCCCGCCTGTTCACGCTCCCACAGGACGGCGTTCAGGACCGTCGCGCTCACGAACAGGCGCGCCAGCAGGAAAAACCACAGCAGCACGGTGATCGCCACTCCGATGGCGCCGTAGGTCGACTCCGCGCGATCCGCCTGGTCCACCAGGTAGAAGAACGTGAACGCCTGCAGGAGCTCCACGCCGACCCCGACCAGAAGCGCCCCCGGCAATAGGGACCGGGCGGGCAGGCCCTCGGGGTGGGGGAAACGGAGTGATATCGCCCACCAGGTGAGAGACAGGGCCAGCAGCGTGGCGGGCTCCAGAATCAGGATGAGCCAGGGCAGGCTCTGCTCGACGATTGCCACGAGGACCAGGCCGGTCAGCACCCCGCAGGCGACCAACAGCAGCGTGACGGCTGAGCGCAGGGGATTCGTTCCGGAGCGGCGCATGGGCAGTCCCCATACCGACAGATGCGTGACCCGCAGGGCGCGCAGCACCCCGCGCGAGGTCCACAGCGTCCCGACCAGGCCGATTCCGGCCGCCCACAGGTGGCTGGTCCAGCGTTCGCGACTCACATCGCTCAGGCCCTCGGCCAACTCTCGCGCCATCGACAGATGGGCGAAGATGCCCGTGCCGGAACCGTCGTTCCCGAACACGCCCAGGCTGGTGAGGGTCACCAGCAGCAGCGTCAACGGGGTCGCCCAGAGGAACAACCGGAATGCCAGCGCCGCGGATAACAGGTTGGCGTACGAGGTTCGGTCGCCCTCCCACAGGCTCAGCGCGATGTCGACCCCCGGACGGTGGTCCCGCTCTCCCTCCAGCTGGTCGAGGAGCACCTGGGCGCCGGCCACGCCCCCCGCCAGGCGCTCGCGCAGCCCGGGTGGGTCCTCGCGACCGTCCGGTTCGCTCATGAGGGTTCACCTGGGGCGGTCGTTCGCTCGGGCATCGTCGGAGTCTAGTGTCGCGGGGAACCCCTTTCCGAGCGGGGGATGGATAGGCTGCGCGGCCATGTCGAACGTTCACATTCCGCCGGTCGGCGGACTCGCCGGTGTGCTGCGGGTACCGTCGGACAAGTCCCTCACCCACCGCGCATTGCTGCTGGCGGCGGTCAGCGACCGGGCGGTGCGGATCGACGCCCCGCTGGTGAGTGCGGACACCGAGGCGACCGCCGCGGCCGTGGCCGCCTGCGGCGTGCCGATCGACGGGCGGTTGGCGGACGGTCGGGTGACGGTCCACGGACGCGGCCTGCGGGGGCTCGCCCCGCCGGAGCGGATCGACTGCCTCAACGCCGGCACGCTCATGCGTCTGCTGCCCGGCCTGCTGGTCGGCCAATCGTTCGACCGCGTCGTCCTCGACGGAGACGACTCCCTGCGGCGCCGACCGATGCGGCGCATCAGCGAGCCGCTCGCCGCGGTGGGGGTGAACATCGCCACCAGCGCCGATGGCACCCCGCCGCTGACGTTGCGCGCCGGCCCGTCCCCTCGGGCGCACGAACACCGCCTGACGGTCGCCAGCGCCCAGGTGAAGAGCGCCGTGCTGCTGGCTGGCCTGCACGCGAGCGGCTCCACCACCGTGGTCGAGCCCGCCGCCACGCGGGATCATACGGAACGGGCGCTGGCGGCGTTCGGCG
>DAOKZF010000103.1:2970-6274 GCA_035325785.1 Miltoncostaeaceae bacterium | reverse complement strand
CGACCCCACCGCCGGTGCCGGTCGCATCGCGCAGGGCATCCAAACGGGGGAGCGCCGGCACGCGATCGGCGCCCGGGGCCACAACCACGCATCCGGTCGCGCGCAGACAGGCGACGAATTCGCCCAACGACAGGTCGGTGCGCAACCCGGGGATCGCCGCCAGCACATCCAACGCACCGGCGATACAGCCGACCCCGTGTCCGGCGATGTGGGCGACCGGCACTCCGAGGGCCGCCGCCAACGGCAGCGCCAGAAGAGGTGCGACATCCCCGATCGCTCCGCTGGACTGGCAGTCGACGCTCGCCCCGATCGACGCCAGATCCAGCCGCTTACCCGATGAGATGAGCACGCGGGTGAGGGCGTCGGTCTCCTCCAGCCGCGGCGCGCCCAGCGCGGCGGCCATGCACCACGCCGCGAACTGCGCGTCGCTGATCGCTCCGTCAAGCCACCCCTGCACGAAGGCGGTGACGCTCTCGTGATCGATCGCCTCACCGCGCCGACGGCGTTCGATCAGCTCTACCGGGGCCAGGGGCGCCATCGACCCCACTCTAGCCGCGGAACCGGTCTCGATGGCCGTAAGGCGGGCTCGTTGTACAGTGCCCGCATGCGACCAAAGCTCCTGCCCCTGGCGCTGGGCGCCGCATTGATCGGTGGCCCGCTGGCCTCCGCGGCCGCCGGCGCACCCCTGCTCAGTTCCCTGCGCCTCCCCGCGACGGTCGAGGCCCAACAGGGCCACGCCCGCTTCCTGGTGGGCATCCGCCTCGCCGAACCGGCGCGCCTGACCGTCCAGGTGATCGCCAAGGACGGATCCATCGCACAGGGCAAAAGCGACACCGACGCGCGCCCGGCCGGCCGGGCGTACCTGCGCATCGATGCGGTTGACAATCTCGGCTACCAGCTTCCCGCGGGCCGGTACAAGCTGAGGATCCAGGCCCTCAGTTCGTCGGCGGCGACCGGCACCCTCCGGGAGAAGGCCTTCACGCTGAAGCTCACCCCGCCGCACGGGCGCCTGGACGTGTACACGGTGCCGCTCTGGAAGGCGGTCCGCAGTCAGAACCGCATCGGCGGAAAGGTCAACGGCCAGTTCGTGGCGGTCGCGGCGCCCAAGGGGCCGGCATCGCAGGCGGGAATCCGCAGCGGCGACCTGATCACGAAGATCGGCGACACCGTGGTCGACACTCCCGGAGCGTGGGAGACGGCCCTGCGCGCTCTGGCGGCCGACACCGCCGTGACGGTGACCTATCTGCGCAACGGTCGCCAGGTCGAGGCCCAGGTGACGCCCAAGGCGGACTGGGAGCCGGAGCCGAACTACGCCGGGGCGCTCGCGAACGTCGCCCGCCGCTCGCCGAAGTCGCTCACCCTGGCCTTCGCGCAGGTGCGCCAACAGCTCGACGCCAACGATGCGAACCGCGCGCGCACCCTCCTGAAGACCTGGTCGATCCCGTGGCGCCGCAGCGCGCTGGGGCAGTTCCTCGACGGTGAGATCTTCTCCGCCGGCAAGCAGTGGAAGCAGGCCCTGGGCGCATACAATCGCGCGGCCAAATTGGATCCCCGCATGGCGATCGTCGACCGCGCCCGGGGGATCACCCTGCTTGAGATGGGCAAACCCGAGCGGGCGATCGGCGTGCTCGCCGCCGGCGAGCGCAGCGATCCGAAGGACGCGGAGCTGGCCGGATACCAGGGATACGCGTTCCTGCGGGCCGAGCGCAACGAGGACGCCGCGCTCGCCGCCCAACGCGCGGTGCGCCTGGATCCGCTCTACGGCGACGGGTTCCTCCCCCTGGGGATCGCCCTGCTCGCGCAGGAACAGCGGGCACCGGGCCTCAAGGCCCTCCGACGCGGGCTGCTGCTGATCGACGACGGCGCCCGCGCCGACCGATTGATCGCCGCCTACCTCAACCCGGCCGACCCCTGAACCGACGCTCGGACGCGGCTCGGCCGGCGACCGACGACTCACCGAGGTCGCCGGTGCGACGACCATCGTCCGGCCCGGTGGAGTGGCGCACCGGGCGCCGGGGACCGTGGCGTCCGGTCGCGCCGAAGAACAGCACGCTGGCGATCCCCACCGCCAGACCCGCCCACATCTGCCAACCGAACAGCGGGTTGCCGGCGAAGATTCCAAACAGGAGATACACGATCAGCACCCCCACCAAGGCCAGGGGCCGCTGTTTGGGTGGAGCAAGATGAACCGTCCACGGCGAGATCACACCGATGGCCAGTAGAAGGACGCTGTTCACGTCGCCCTCCAGTGGGGAGCCGAATGTCCCTGAATCCTACCGGCGCCGACGGAGGGGGGCGGCGTGGGGTCGGCAAGGTGAAGTTTGTGGGCTCCCTTCTGGTCCACCCCCCCGCCCCCCTGAACACGCCCCGCCGATCGATCGTGGCGCGGGTGAACGGCGAACGTCAGCTGCTCGGCCTGGATGAGGTCGGCGACGACCGCGAACTGCTCGACGCCGTGAGCGGCGAGGCGGCGATGATCGTCGTGGACGCCCCGCTGGCGATCCCCAACCGGGAGGGCAGCCGCGACCTCGAGCGCGTCCTGGCCTGGTGCGACATCAACCTCTTCCCCACCTCGATCCGTCGGGTCTCGACCTTGCACGGCGGCCTGCGCGGGCTCGGGCTCGCCGCCCAGCTGGATGCCCGCGCGCGGGAGGGCGCGTGGGAGGCGGCCCCCGACCAGGTGCTGCGCCAATTGATATGGGAGCAGGAGCACCCGGCCGAACTCCCGCCGATGGACCTGGCCGACTACCGCGCCCGCTGGCCGCTGGTGCGCGCCCCGGTCTACCGACCCAAGGCCGCCGGCCGCGCCCGAGCACAGGGCCTCGACCCCGCATGGCGCCTGGTGGGATCGGTCATCGATCTGGCCGGGTGGATGCCCGCCTCCCGACCCGACGACTGGCGCGCGATCGCCGACGCGGGACGGCTCGATGCCCTGTGCTGCGCGATCGCCGGCCTGCGGGCCCAGGGAATCGGCGGACGGGCGCTGCGCATCGGCACGCGCGAGCGCGGGCGGATCGTCGTGCCCGTCTGCGCCAACCTGGCAGAACGGCTCCAGATCACCCTCGAGCGGATGCGCGCGGACCACCACATCGCAATCTGATTCGCGGCGCTCAGGCCGGGCGCAGCACGATCCGCAACGGTTCCTCGGGGGCCTCCCGGAAGGCGGCCGTCAGCGCCGCGTGGGAATCGTGGGGCCCCGGGGCGACGCGGCGCGCGGGGACCACCGTCTCCAGATGCGCGGCGGAGAACGGCCACGGGTCGACCACGGCGCAGCGCCGGCCGATCCGCCGCACACCGCTGTCGC
>DAOKZF010000103.1:0-2960 GCA_035325785.1 Miltoncostaeaceae bacterium | reverse complement strand
GCCCCCTTCCAGCAGCAGCGCCCCCTTGGCCGGATCGCGCGGCACCCGGCGCAGGACGACCCGCTCGCGCTCGGCGAGTCGGCCCCACAGCAGGGCGAGGCTCAACAGGTCCCAGGCCTGCAGCAGCCGGTAGGCCGCCCATCCCCATCGCTCCAGTTCCGGTCCGGCACCCAGGCGCGCGACCAGACGCGCCTGGCGCACGTCCTCATTGGCGAGAAAACTCTCCACCGCCGCCGGACGCCGCCCCGAGGGCGGCACCACCCGATCGAGACCGCGTCGGTTCTGGTAGAGGCCGGCACCGTGCATGCTCACCAACAGGCCGGCGCGCGGATCGATCCGCTCCGCCAGGTCGATTCCCGCCCGGTACAGGCGCACGTGCTCGGTGCGGTCCAGATCCGGGAAATCCATCGGCGCGCCGGTCGAATCGATCCGCGGGCATTGCTCCCACTCACGCCATCCCTCATCGTGCCAGCGGGCGGCGATCGTCGCGTGGCGGTGACCGGGGAGGCGCGCGAACAGATCATTGCCCCAGGCAAGCGCGAAATCCGCGCACTGCAGCTGATGGTCGACCTGGCGCACCAGCAGCGCGTCCGGTTGGCGCGCGACGACGATCATCGCGCGCGTCCCGACGTTGTCAGCGCACCGACCATTCCTCCACCAGTCCCGACAGATCCAGGTCAAGGAAACCCTGACCGGAGTTGATCACCACCGCGTCCGGCCCGGTGTCCCACGGGCGCCGGGCCGCAATCGGTCGACACAGATAGAGCTCGTCGGCCGCCCGCGTGATCGCCACGTGGAAGAGCCGCTCCTCCTCGTCCAAACGCCCTTCGCTGACCGCCCAACCGGACGGGAACGATCCGGGCTCCACCTGCAACACGAAGACGACCGGCCACTCCAGGCCCTTGGCCTGATGCACCGAGGTGAGCGCCACCCGGCGGGCCGGACCGGAAACGTCCTCATCGGCCTCCACCCGTTCGGCCAGCTGCAGGTCGGCGAGGAATCGGTCCAGGTCGCCGCTGCGTGCACCCAGCTCCGCCAGGCGCGCCAGATCGCCCTCGCGGTCACGCCAGTTCGGATAGGCGCCGCGCAGATGGTCGCGGTACCAGTCGGCCCGCGCGACATCGAGGATGATCCGTTCCGGGCGATCGGTGTCGGCCACCGCGGCGAATGTGCGGGCGATCCTCTCCCCGGCCGCCCGCGCCGCCCCCGGAAGGGTGATCCGCGCCGCGGCCGCCAACGGATCGGCGTCGGCCGTGATCGCCTCGCGCAGACGCAGAGCCGTCGCGGCGCCGACCCGCGGGAACAGCCGCAGCGCCCGCGACCAGGCCAGGCCATCCCGGGGGTTGTGCCGTACGCGACAGAACGCGAGCACATCCTTCACGTGCGCGCTCTCGACGAAACGCGCCCCCGAGAACAGCTCGAACTCCACCCCGGCCTCGGTCAGGGCCAGCTGCAGATCGACCGAATGGTGGTGGGCGCGATACAGCACCGCGATATCCCCGGGTGCGCGTCCCTCGGTGATGAGCTCCGCGATGCGCTGAGTGACAAATGCCGCCTCGTCGGGAACCGACGAAAGATGGGCCACCACCGGCAGCACCCCCAACGACGGCCGATGGGCGCGCAGGCGTTTCTCGTAGCGGTTCCCGTCGGGCAGCGTGCGCTGGGCGAGCGCCACGATCTCGGGCCCGGACCGATAGTTGGTCGACAGGGGGAACACCCGCGCGCCGGGAGCCTTCAGAAAACGATGGACCACCCGCGGATCGGCTCCCCGCCACGAGTAGATGGACTGGTCCGGGTCGGCAACCGCAACCAGGTTGCCGTCGGGGCCCGCGATCTGTTCGACCAGGCGCGCCTGGATCGGACTGGTGTCGTGCAGTTCGTCCACCAGCACCCAGCGGTAGCGTTGACGCAGCTGATCGCGCACGCTCGGGCACTCCACCAACAGGCGTTCGGCGAGCACCAGCAGATCGGCATAGTCGACCGCGGCGATCTGTCGTTTCTGGTCCGCGTACCGCGCGGCGATCGCGGTGATCTCGTCCAGCCGATCGGCCAGCCGGGGATTGTCCTCGACCACCACCTCGGCGAGCGGACGCCCCAGCTCGGCCGCGCGCGAGAACAGGGCGACCAACTGGCCGGGCTTGGGCAGCGACGGCGGACGCGGACGCCCGGCGAGCACCGCATCGCGGGCGATCGCGGCGACATCGGCCTGGTCCTCGCCGTCGAGGACGGTGAACGGCGCGGGCAGACCGATGTGCGCCCCATGGCGGGCGAGGATCCGACGCGCGGGCGCATGGAAGGTCCCGGCGGTCACCGCCGAGAGGTCCTCGGCCCCGATTCGCTCCGCCCGCCGGATCATCTCCTGGGCGGCCCGCCGGGTGAAGGTCACCAGCAGCATCGCCTCCGGCGAGGTCCCGGAGAGGACCCGATGCGCCAGGAGGGAAACGATCGTGCGGGTCTTACCGGAGCCCGCCGCCGCCAGGATCACGCTGCGCCCCGCCGCGCCGACCACCGCCGCGAGCTGTTCCTCATCCAGCAACTCCCGCAGGCGCTCGTCCACCGGCCGGTCGGCCGCGACGGCCGGCGGACGCCGGCGGGACCCCCGCCGGGCGCCGGGCTCGCCGGCCAGCGGGTCGCGCGCATCGCGCGCATCGCGCCGTTCCTTCTGAGCCTCGATGTGCGGGAGCGTGGGCGGGGCCTTATCGCCGCGCGGGTAGATCGGAGGGGGCATGTTCTGTGAGGCTAGCGCGCCCGCCGGATGGGGCCCGGCACGGCGGGCGTTCCTCGCCCCGCCGCGTTAGCCGAGCAGCGCGCGCAGGCGCAGCAGACCCACCAGGCTCTTGGCGTCCTGCACCCTGTCGATCAGGCGGTCGACGTCCACGAGCGGCCAGGGCACGACCTCGATCTGCTCGTCCGGATCGCCGACCGCGTCGCCGACCGCGGTAAGCTCACGGGCGAGAAAA
>DAOKZF010000102.1:1625-6351 GCA_035325785.1 Miltoncostaeaceae bacterium | reverse complement strand
GGGGGACGGTGCGGGCCAGACGGGTGATCGCCGCGTTGGCGAAACGCACGCATCCGTGGCTGACCGCCCGACCGATCAGGTGCGGGCGATTCGTGCCGTGCAGGGCGATCCGCCCGTCGCCGCCGTCGAAGTCGCTCAGGCGCTCGGAGTGAGCGGTCAGGCTGAGGATGTACGGCCCGAAGAAGCCACCCGCCCCGGGCTGGGGGACGATCTCGCTCACGGCGAAGCGTCCTACGGGCGTCGGGTTACCCCGCGTGCCGACGGCCACGGGCCAGCCGACGACCACTCGGTTGGCGCGCAGCAGAGTCGCCCGGTGGGTGGACAGGTTGACCAGCACGCGATAGGGGGTCGCGCTCACATGGACGGCGGCCGCCGGCACCCATCCGGTGGCCGTGTTGGGGCGGCTGTTCAGGAGCACGCGGTACCAGACCCCCTCCCGCCGGGTGCTGGTCGCCCCCATCACCAGGAGGGCCTCGGGGTTACCGTTGTAGGGCGCCGCCCCGGTGAGCAGCGGCATCCGTGATGCGGCGACCCGCGGGGCGCTGCGCGGATGGACCGGGACCACAATCCGGGCGATCCAGGCGCGTGCGGCGGTCGGTCGGGCGGCGATCGCCCTCTCGACCGCCACCCCCCGAGCGCTCTCCTCGGCGCCCGACGCGGGCCGGGACGATCCTGGCGCCGCGCCGATCAGGAACGTGGCCGCGCCGACCACCGCGACGAGACGCAGCGTGCGGGCCGTCACCCTCACCCGGTCACTCCACCGGTGCGCACGACCGGCGGCGGGCCGACGACCCGAGTGCGGGCGGTGGCACGACGCGGCGTCATCCCGGCGGCGGTCACCGTCGCGGTGTTCTTCAGCACACCGGTGAACTGACCGTTCACCCGCACCCGCATCGTGAGCGCGCGCGTGGCCTTGGCGGGCAGGTCACCCAGGCTCCAGGTGACCACCCCGTTGCGGATGGTCGCACCGCGCGGGATCGCCACCAACGTGAGGTGGACCGGCACCAGGTCGCTCACCACCACATCGCGGGCGACGAAGGCGCTGCGATTGCGCACGGTGATCGTGTAATCGAACACCCCGTTGCGCACGGCCGTCGCGGGCGCCCTCTTGGTGATGCCGACGGTGGGGCTCGGGGCCGGTCGGCCGGTGGTCACCACCGGCGGCGGAGGCGTTGCCGGTCGCGGCGTCGCGAGGCCAAAATCGTTGTGATAGCTGCCGATTCCCGACCGGAGAACGATGTCGCTGCGGGTGACCGGCGTGGTGTTCTCATAGCCGGACGGCACGGTGACGTTCACCGCATAGGTTCCCGGAGGAAGCTGTGCGAAGCAGTAGTCGCCGTTCCCGTCGGAGGTCCGCTGGGCCGCCGCGCCGTTGGGGCCGGCGAGGGACAACGTGGCACCGGGAACGCGCGCCTCGCCCGGATCGAACACGCCGTTTCGGTTGGCGTCGATGAAGACCGTGCCGCACAGGGGAGCCGGGCGGGCGTTGGCCGCCGCATAGGCGCCGACGCCGTTCGCCGGCACGGTGACCGACCCGGTGACCGGCGTGATCGCCATCCAACCGGGTTCCATCACCTCGGTGGCCGTCCAGGTGCCGGCGGGGACGTTGGTGATCGTCACGGAGCCGTCGGGGCCCGTGACGGCGGCGGCACCGTTACCCTGAGGATTCATCAGAGAGAAGCGCCAACCGGGGAGTCCCGGCTCGCCCGGATCGCACGCGCCGTTACCGTTGAGGTCCTCGCACTTGACGATTCGTATGGTGCCGAGAGCCGACGCCACATCGAAGATCGCGCTCGCCTCGGTTTCGAGAACCGAGGCTTCGCTCCCGAGACCGGGCCGCTGAAAGAACTGAGCCCGCGCCGTATAGCGGCCAACCGGCGCGTACTGGCCCGGCGTGAATCCGTAATCGTTCTGTATCGGGGACGCGGCGCTCGGAGCGAGCGGCCACGTCTGGCTGAACACGGTCGCGCCGAACGGATCCATGACCGACAGGCGATGGGAGTGAGGGATCGAATCGAAGCTGACCGTGTAGGAGAGCTGCTCCACACCGCTCTGCAGGATCGCCTGCGGCGGGGGGGGGGGGGGGGCACCGCTCGGAAGCAGCATGGTGACGAAGGCGGCAAGCGCCCCCAGCAGGCCGATTGCCATACGTCTCATCACATCCGCTTCCGTCGTCGAGTCGCCGGTCCGGTCGAACGCGTCGACCCTCACGCGCTGCACCCTCCTATGGCGAGGGGCGAGACGAAAGGGGGACTCTGTGACAAATCTGCGAAAAGCTCACGTGCAATGTTGCAGATCAGGAATTTCGTGCCGGGCTCGTCTTCCGAGCGTCGGCGTCGAACGACGCGAACACCCCCACGGTCAGGGCCGCCACGAGCAGCGCCAACGCCGCCAGGGCCGACCAGACCGTCAGCTCACGCAGCCGCTCCACCGGCGCGACGATGCTGCCGATGTCACCGAACACCCTGGTCAGGTCCGCACTGGTCGCGGACTGAGCGAACACCCCACCGGTGCGGGTGGCCATCGCCGACAGGGTCTCCGCCGGAGTTGCCGCGCCCGGCTCCCCCGGATCGTTCCCCAGCAGGATCGCGTAGATCGGCACGCCCGCGACGGCCGCCCGCTCGGCGGCCTGCTCGGGTGACGTCGCCAGACGCGCCGTGTCGACACCGTCGGTGAGCAGGAGAATCCGTCCCGGTGCGTGCGCCGGATCGGGATGATCGGCGTTCACCGCGCCGTCGGCCTGCAACGCGGCCAGCGCGGTGACGATCGCCTCGCCCAGCGCGGTATGACCGCGGATCGTCTCGAGGTCCGCCAGGGCCGAGCGCATCCGGTCGCGGTCGCGCGTCGGGGCGACCACCACCCGCGCCCCGCGGGCGAACGTCACCAGCCCGATCGCCGTGTGCTCCGGCGCCTGGTCGACAAAGCGGTTCGCGGCCGTCACCGCCGCCGCCAACCGGTTCGGGGCCAGATCCGTGCGGTTCATCGACGCCGACACGTCGACGGTGAGCATGACCGTGCTGCGGCTCTCCTGTTCGGTCGCCACCCGCGAGGGACGGGCCATGGCCACGATCGCGGCGGCCAGCGCGCCGAGCAGCAGCACCGCGATCACCACCCGCGCGATGCGCACCCCGGCCGGCGCCGGTGTCGGAATCGCGCGTCCGGTCCACAGACCACCGGCGCGCCTGGTGCGCACCCACCACAGCGCCGCCGCCAGGGCCGCCACCGGCACCAGCACCAGCGCCCACAGCCACCACCCGTCCTGAAAGACCACACCGCTCATCGCACGCGCGGCCAGACGAACCAGGCGCTCACCCCCGCCAGCAGCAGCGCGACAACCGCCAGTCCCGCGACCCACCCGGTCGCCTCACCGCGCACGCGCTCGGTGCCGATGAAGGACCCCAGGTGGGCGTACACCTCGCGCACCGCCGCCGCATCACGGCTCTGATACGCGCGACCCCCGGTCCGTTCGGCCAGCATCGCGAGCTCCTGTGGGTCAGGGGGCACCGGGGTCCCGTCATAGAGCCTCCCGCCCGGGGTGCCCAACGACACGGTGAACACCGGCACCTCGGCATCCACCGCGCGTTCGGCCGCCATCCCGGTGGGCAGGCCGGTGGTGCTCGCGCCATCCGACAGCAGCAGGATGCGTGCATCGGGGAAGGTGTCGGCCTCGGAGCCGTGCAGCGAACGGATCGCGTCCAGCGACGCCACCACCGCGTCACCCACGGCGGTGGCCCCGTCCGGAGAGAGCCCCTCGATCGCCCGACTCAGGGCCAGACGATCGGTGGTCGGCGCCACCAGCACGTTCGCGGTGCTCGAGAAGCTCACCAGACCGACCCG
The DNA here is from genome assembly GCA_035325785.1 of Miltoncostaeaceae bacterium. Taxonomy (GTDB): domain Bacteria; phylum Actinomycetota; class Thermoleophilia; order Miltoncostaeales; family Miltoncostaeaceae; genus JAVJSF01. The sequence goes on along the minus strand of DAOKZF010000102.1, from coordinate 2,514 downwards.
GTATTGGCGGGGAACATCCTCCGCGAAACGCAGCGCGGCATCCTGAGCCGCCCGCAGACGGTACGGAGCGATGTCGTCAGCGGACATCGAACCCGAGACGTCGATCGCCAGCATGATCGTCGCCTGGGAGCGCGCCTCGGACCGCCATATCTGCGGGCGGGCGACCGCCACGATCAGCGCCAGGGCCGCCAGCAGGGCGAACAGCACCGGCAGGCGCCGGAGGAGACCCCCACCGGGCGCCGCGGCTTCGATCAGATCGAGGTCCGGATGGGCCACCCCCACGGGGGGATGCCGCCGACGCCACAGGGCGACCGCGGCCACCGCCGCGCCCAGCAGCGGGATGGCCAGCAGCACCAGGGGAGCGGCGAAACTCATCGCGCGAGGGCCGCCCGACGCCGCTCGCGGCCGAGCACCTCGACCAGCGCACCGACCCAGTCCCCGCCGGTCTCCACCACCGCATGGCGCGCACCGGCGCGGGCCAGGGCCGTCGCGCGGGCACGATCGCTCTCGGCGACCCGGCGGGCGAAACGCTCCTGGAAACGACGATCGCCGGTGTTCACCGTGCGCCGGCGCCCGGTCTCGACGTCCCGCAACACCACGTGGCCGACGCGCGGTAACTCGCGTTCACGTCGGTCGCGCACCTCGATCGCGATGACGTCGTGGCGCCGGCCGAGCAGCCACAGCTCGCGCCCGAGCCGGTCGTCCTGGGGAAAGTCCGACACCAGAATCACGGCCCCTCGGTGGCGGACGATGCGCCCCACGGCGCCGACCGCGGCGGCCAGATCCGTGCGCCCGCCGCCCTCGGATTGTGCGGGCAGCGCGCGCACCGCCTCCAACGCGGCGATCAACCCCCGCCGCAGACAGGCTTTCGACCCGGCGCACGAGATCG
>DAOKZF010000102.1:331-1615 GCA_035325785.1 Miltoncostaeaceae bacterium | reverse complement strand
GCATCACCAGGCCGACCGCCGACAGCACCTGCTCGGCCAGGGCCAGTTTCGTCTGGCCGGTGGTGCCGTAATGCATCGACGGGGAGCAGTCGATCAACGCCCAGGCGGTCAGAACCGGATCGATCTCGGGTACGCGCACCATCGGACGGCCGTGGCGGGCGGTCAGAGCCCAGTCGACCCACCGGGCATCGTCACCCGGGGCGTACTCGCGCGTGAAGGCGGGCTCGCTGCCCGGTCCGGGCCGGCGTCCGCGTCGCTCTCCCTGCAACAGGCCGTCCAGGCGCCGGCCGATCCGAAACTCGACCTGGCGCAACACCGCCTCGGCACCGGCGCTCATCAGGCGACCGCGCGTCCGCTGCCCAGGTCGACCGCCGGCTGGGGCACCGCCTCGAGGATCGCGTCCAGCACCCGATCGGGCGCCACCTCGGCCGCCAGCGCCTCGTACGACAGCACCAGGCGGTGACGCAACACGTCGTGGAACAGGGCGTGAACATCCTCGGGCAGCACGTACGAACGCCCACGCATCACCGCCAGGGCGCGCGCGCCACGGATGAGCGACAGCGAGGCGCGAGGAGAGCCCCCCAGGTCGAGATAGGCCTCCAGATGGGGCAGCCCCTCCGCCGCCGGCGTGCGCGTCGCATTCACCAACCGCACCGCATACGAACGCACCCGGTGATCGACGAACACCGTCTCGGTGAGCTCTTGGAGGGCGACGATCTCGGCGGGGTCCAGCAGACGGCGGGGCTGCGGCGGGTCGGACGCCATCCGCCGCACGATTTCCTCCTCGTCCGCCACCGACGGGTAACCGACGATCAACTTCATCGCGAAACGGTCAACCTGAGCCTCGGGCAGCGGATAGACCCCCTCGCTCTCGATCGGGTTCTGGGTCGCCAACACGAAGAACGGTCGCGGCACCGGATGGGTCTCCCCGGCGATGCTGGCGTGCCCCTCCCCCATCACCTCCAGCAGGGCCGACTGCACCTTGGCGGGCGCGCGGTTGATCTCGTCGGCCAGCACGAAGTTGGCGAACACCGGCCCCAGGCGGGTCTGGAAGTCGCCATCCCGTCCCAGCACCTGCCCGCCCACCACGTCGGAGGGCACCAGGTCCGGAGTGAACTGGATGCGCGCGAAGCTCCCGCCCAACACGCGCGCCACGGTTTCGAGCGTGAGGGTTTTCGCCACCCCCGGGACGCCCTCCAGGAGCACATGTCCGCGCGAGAGCACCGCCACCAACGCCCGATCGAGCAGGCGGTCCTGGCCGACGACCACCCGGCGCAGCTCGTA
>DAOKZF010000102.1:0-315 GCA_035325785.1 Miltoncostaeaceae bacterium | reverse complement strand
GAGGATCGCCTCCAGGCGCTCGCGGGGACGCTCGACGGCGACGCCGATCGGTGGCCCGTCCGGCGCGGGTGAGTCGGCGGAGGGGGTGGGCGAAGGCGCCATGGTCCGTGTCTCCTCGTGGGTCGTCATCGATCAGGGAACCTCGCTCAGCAGGGCCCGCACGCGCGAAGCCGGGATGGCGAAGCCGATCCCGATATTGCCCCGAATGGGGGGGTAGATCTCGGTGGCCGCCGTATCATTACAACAATTCTGCGCTCGGTGCTGAGCAAGCGGCAGCTTTTGGAGCGGATGGGCGTGTTCTGGACGGATCACCTC
>DAOKZF010000101.1:0-6378 GCA_035325785.1 Miltoncostaeaceae bacterium | reverse complement strand
GGCGGCTGCTGGAGCTGATGCGATGACCATTGTGGCCGAAATCACCCTGGCCGTCATCCTGTTCACCGATGCGTCCGCGGTGAACCTGCTTCGCGCGCGCGCCGATGCGGCGAGTGAAACGCGGGTGCTGCTGATCGGCTTTCCGCTGCTGGTGGTGGCCGGCGCCGCGGCCGGGTCGCTGTTGTTGCCCCAACTCGGCTGGGCGGGCGCCCCGACCGACGCGGCCCTGGGGGCGGCGGTCGTCGGCAACCGGGCGGTGCCGGAACGAATCCGACGGATCCTCAATGTCGAGAGCGGCTTCAACGACGGCTTGGCGGCCCCGTTGGTGGCCTTCTTCATCGCGGTGGTGGCGGCCCAAGAGGTCTCCGGCTCGCGGGCGATCCCCGCCGCCCTGGGCGACATCGCCGTCGGGGTCGCGGTCGGCGCTGCGGTCGGCGTGATCGGCGCCGCCGCCCTGCTGTTCGGGCGGCACCATTGGTTGAGCAGTTCCCTGTCGGAGGACGTCGGTGTGCTGAGTCTGGCGGTGCTCTCGTTCGTCGCGGCCCATGCCGGCGCCGGCAACGGGGTCCAGGCGGCCCTCCGCGGCGGCGTCGGCGTCGCCCGCGGGCGCCTGCGAGAGGGGCTGGTGGTCTCCGAGACGGTCGCGGTCGTCCTGAGCCTGCTGCTGTGGACCGTTTTCGGTGCGCTGATGGCCGCACCGATGCTCACGGGCGCGTTCCAGTGGCGTCCGCTGCTGTATGCGCTGATCAGCCTGGTGGTGCTGCGCGCGGCGGCGGTCACGCTGTCTTTCATCGGCAGCGGCGCCCATCTGAGGACCCGTCTGTTCATCGGCTGGTTCGGGCCGAGGGGGTTGGCCTCGGCGGTCTTTGCCATCGAAGCGGTGCTGGTGCTCCAGCACCTGGCCCCGGAGGTCTCGTCGACGCTCCTGACGACCACCACCTGGACCATTCTTCTGAGCGTGATCCTCCACGGTTCCAGCGCGCGACCGCTCGCCGCACGCTATGCGCACTGGTGCACCGGTCTGACGGGACGGGCGTTCGAGCGACGGGCGGGCGGCGAGCGGATCGCCCACCGCCGCCATTCCCTGGGCGGTCCGGGAGCGGGGTTGCCGTCGCACGGTTCGACCGACCCCGGAGGATGAGCACGTAAACTCGGCTCCGATGCCGCCGACCTCCGCCTCCGTGCCGACCGCGGCCGTCGGCTGAGCGCCCGCCCGCTCAGTCGTCGCTACGGACGGTGGGTGCGTCGTTTAGGAGGCGACGTCTTCGAGCGCCAGCCCGCGCAGGTCGCCGGTGGTCGACGACGGGCCCTGAGCGGCGAGCGGGAATCGACCTGACACGCTCTCGTGCCGCGATCGGACGCGGCGCCCGCGGCGGGCGGATACGGTGGGCGCCGACAGACCACGCTGCGGTCGGATGACGCAACAACGGAGGAGCGAGGGTGGCCAAATCGGGTGCGATATGGAGCGGCTGGGTTCAGTTCGCGGGCGTGATGATGGCCCTGATCGGAGCGTTCAACCTGTTTGAGGGGCTCGCCGCGATTTTTTCGGACGACTACTTCGTCCGCTCCGAGGACACGCTGCTGGTGCTCGACTTCACCGGATGGGGCGTGACCATGCTCATCTGGGGGGCGGTGCTGATCATCTCCGGGCTGGCGCTGCTCGCCGGGCGGGAATGGGCGCGCTGGGTGGCGGTCGCCGTGGTGGCGCTGAACGCACTCGGCCACATGGCCTTCATGGGCTTCCCGGTCTGGAACGCCCTGGTGGTGGGCCTGTCGGTGGCGGTGATCTTCGCGCTCACCGTGCGCTGGCGGGTCGCCCAGGACGACATGAACGGCTGACCGGTCGGCGTCGTCCGACGCGGGCACCCGGCGCTCAGCCGGGTGCCCCGGGCGGGCGCGTCCCGTAGCCGCGCGTGCGCAGCGGCCCGCTCAGGGGAATGCGCCGCACCCGCAACCGATCCGATTCGATCTCGATCAGCCCCACCGCCGGCTCGCGCGCCGGCGCCGGCACCAGCGCTCGGAACCGTCGGTAGGCGCGCCCGCCGAGGGTCGACCAGTCAAACCACGGATCGCGCTCGGGGATGTAGACCGCGCCGGGCGAGAACAGCAGGGCGCCCCGGCGACGCTCGCACACCGGCATGTGGATATGCCCCATGACGATCACATCGACCGCGCCGAAACTCCGACGCACCGCGCGGTGGAAGCCCAACAGCTGGGGACGGCGGGTCACGAGCGACACCACCCCGCCGGCCCTCTCGATCGGCCGGGGTCGGGTGCCGTGGACGACCGCGATCCGCCGGCCGCCGACGGACAACACGCGCGCGCGGGGCAGGTCGCGCCAACCGCCGTCCTCATCGTGGTTGCCGCGCACCGCGTACACCGGTGCGATGCGCTGCAACTCGCGCAGCACGCCCGAGCCGGGGCCGGTGAGGTCGCCGGCGTGAATGATCGCATCCACTCCGGCCAGGGCCGCGCAGACCTGCGCCGGCAGGGCGGGGAGATGCTCGCCCACATGCGTGTCGCAGACGACGCCGATGCGCATGCGGGCGAGCCGGGAGCCGTCGGTTAGAGGCCCATGGCGTGGAAGCCGGCGTCGACGAACAGCGTCTCGCCGGTGACCGCCTCGGCCAACGGTGAGGCGAGGTAGACGGCGGTCGCGGCGACCTCGTCGGCGGTGATCGCGCGACGCAGCGGCGTGCGCGCGTTGATCGTGTCAGCCATCGTGCTGAAACCGGGGATGCCCCGCGCCGCAAGGGTGCGCACCGGGCCGGCCGAGATCGCGTTCACCCGAATGCCGGACTCGCCCAGGTCCCAGGCGAGGTAGCGGACGATGCACTCCAGGGCGGCCTTGGCGACGCCCATCACGTTGTAGCCCGGCACGGCGCGGTCGGCGGCGATGTACGACAGCGCCATGATCGATCCGCCGCGTTCCTTCATGTGTGGCTCCGCGAAGCGCGCCAGCGAGGCGAGCGAGTAGGCCGAGATGTCCAACGCCAGCTGGAAGCCCTCACGGGAAGTGTCCACGAAACGTCCGCCCAGATCGTCGGGCTGCGCGTAGGCGACCGCGTGCACCAACGTGTCGATGTGGCCGTCCAGCAGGGTGGCGGCCTCGTCGACGGCGGCCTGGGCGCCAGTGTCGTCCTGCACATCCAGGGGCAGGACTCCCGCGCAGTGCTCCAGGGTTGCCGCGAGCTTGCGCACGTCCTGTTCGGTGCGCTCGCCCTGATAGGTGAGCACCTGGCGGGCTCCGGCCGCGTCGCAGGCCTTCGCGATCGCCCACGCGATGCTGCGTTTGTTCGCCACCCCGACCACCAACCCGGTCGTTCCGGCCAGAAGATCCGACACCCGTCCCCCCGATCGTGACAGCCGTACCGAGCGGCGAGGCTACCAGTGCATCGGGCCGCGGGAAACGGCGGGCGCCGATCGACGCACGTACGATCCGCGCCATGCGCAGCCTGTTGCTCACGATCGTGCTGGCCGTCGCCCTGTGCGCCGCCGCGGGACAGGCCTTCGGCCATGCCTACGTGGTGTCATCCAGCCCGCAGGCCTCCGCCCTGCTGCCCGACGGGCCCGCCGCCGTCACGGTGACCTTCAACGAGCCGGTACAGCTGCTGCGCGATGCCGACCTGTCGGTGGTCGACCGCACCGGCGCCAGTGCGGCGGCCGGGGAGGGGCGCGTGACCGCCGACCGGCGCGTGATCGAGATCCCCCTGCGTCTCCGGCTGGCTCCCGGCACCTACACCGTGCGCTTCCAGGTGATCGGGGCCGACTCGCATGTGATTCCCGGCGCGTTCACCTTCGGGGTGGGCGTGGAACGGCTGGAGCCTCCCTATCTGGGCGATGGCGGCGGGGGGCCGTCCGAGACGGGCCCGTGGGCGATCAGCGCGCGCTTTGCCGAGGTGGTGACCCTGGGAGGGTTGCTCGGTCTGTTGGTGTTTCGTCTGATGGTGTGGGCCCCGGCATGGCGCGACGCCGGCGCGGTGCCCGCCGGTGAGCGAGAGCGGCTGCTCGCCTGGTGGCGTGACGCGCACTGGACGCTGTTCGGAGTGCTGGCGCTCGCGGCGATGGTCGCGCAGGGATACCTGCTGGTGGTGCACGGTGCGAGCGTCCTGGGCGTGGGCGTGTGGACCGCCGCCACCGACGCGCAGGGGTTGCGCGAGGTGCTCGGACAGACCGATTTCGGCACGAATATCCAGGTGCGCGGCGCGCTGCTGTTCGTCCTGTTCGTGGTCGGCGCATTCCAGTTCATGCGCGAGTACGGCACCGGCCGCACGCCGCGCCCGGCGAGCGCGGCCGGTGGGCGGGTGGTGGGCTCCCTGATGATCCTTCTGGTGCTGTCGGTGATCGCGGGTGTGTCCGCCCAAGGGCACGCGCGGGTCACCTCGCATCCGGTGCCTCAGATCGCCGCCCACACGATCCACATCGCCGCCGGCGCCGTGTGGATCGGCGCTCTGGTGTTGATGGTGGTGCTGGCCGCGCGTCTGTCGCGGGTCGGTAACGATGCGGGCCGCCTGATCGGCGGACGGTGCCTGGTGCGCCTGTCGACGCTCGCGACCGTCGCGGTCGGAGTGGTCGTGCTCACCGGGGTGATGCGCTCCCTGGGGGAGCTGTCGGATCTGGCCGAGCTGTGGCGCACCGCCTACGGACACAGCATCCTGATCAAGGTCGGTCTGCTGGGTGTTTTGGGCGGCCTCGCGCTGTACAACCGACGCATCGTGGCGGCGGTGCGGCTGATCGACGCCCCCAACCGCGCGACGCTCGCCCTGGTGCGCCGCACGATTGCCGTCGAGGTCGCGATCGCCCTGGTGATCGTGCTGGTCGCGGCGGTGTTGGTCGCCCAGGTCCCGGGACGCTGAATCGGCGATCCGAGCGGCGCGGCTCGCCGTGCCCGTCGGTCCGTTAGGCTGAAACCCTTCTCTGTTACCCGCGCCCGCCGGCCGACCGGTGCGGCGACGTGGGTCTCGAGGGCGCCCGCAGGGGCAGGCCCTCCCGCTGTCGCATCCACGAAAGGTGTCGTCTCAGACTATGAGCACCATCACTCCGCCTGAGGGCGTTCAGGTTCTTGCCGAGGTCAGCCCCGAAGGGGCCGAGATTCTCACCACCGAGGCGCTCGCCCTGGTCGCCAAGCTGCACCGCACATACGAGGCCACCCGGCAGGAATTGCTCGAGGCCCGCAAGGAGCGGCTGAAGAAGCTGGCCGCCGGCGGCACGCTCGACTTCCTGCCCGAGACCGCCGACGTGCGCAGCGACCCCAGCTGGAAGGTCGCGCCGCCGCCGGCCGACCTGATGGACCGACGCACCGAGATCACCGGTCCGGTCGACCGCAAGATGATCATCAACGCGCTCAACTCGGGCGCCAAGGTGTTCATGGCGGACTTCGAGGATGCGAACACCCCCACCTGGGACAACACCGTCCAGGGGCAGATCAACCTGCGTGATGCCAACCTCGGCACGATCAGCCTGAAGACGAAGGACAAGGAGTACACGCTGGGCGAGAACCTCGCCACGCTCCTGGTCCGCCCGCGCGGTTGGCACCTGAACGAGAAGCATGTGACCGTCGACGGCCAGCAGGTGTCGGCCGGCATCTTCGACCTGGCGCTCTACACCTTCCACAACGCGAAGACCCGTCTGGCGCAGGGCAAGGGCACCTACTTCTACCTGCCGAAGATGGAGCACTACCTGGAGGCGCGCCTCTGGAACAGCATCTTCACCCACATCGAGGGTGAACTGGGCCTCGAGCGCGGCACAATGCGCGGCACCGTCCTGATCGAGACGATCCTCGCCGCGTTCCAGATGGAGGAGATCCTCTACGAGCTGCGCGAGCACTCGATCGGTCTGAACTGCGGCCGCTGGGACTACATCTTCAGCGTGATCAAGCAGTTCCGCAGCCGCCCCGACTTCGTGTTGGCCGACCGGGCGTTGGTCACCATGACCACCCACTTCATGAACAGCTACTCGCTGCTGGCGATTCAGACCTGCCACCGGCGCGGGGCGCACGCCATTGGCGGCATGGCCGCTCAGATTCCGATCAAGAACGACCCGGTTGCCAACGAGGACGCGTTGGCCAAGGTCAAGGCCGACAAGGTGCGCGAGGCCAACAACGGCCATGACGGCACCTGGGTGGCGCACCCCGGCCTGGTGCCGGTGGCGCTCGAGGCCTTCGACGCGGTCATGCCCGGCCCGAACCAGATCGACCGGCTGCGCGAGGACGTGAACGTGACCGCCGCCGACCTGGTGAAGTTCGAGCCGGAGGGGCCGATCACCGAGGCCGGCCTGCGCCTCAACATCAGCGTCGGCGTGCAGTACCTGGGCGCCTGGCTGAACGGCATCGGCTGCGTGCCGATCTACAATCTGATGGAGGACGCGGCGACCGCCGAG
>DAOKZF010000100.1:1678-6401 GCA_035325785.1 Miltoncostaeaceae bacterium | reverse complement strand
GGGCCATCGACGTCCTCGACGAGCAGTCCACCGTCGAGGCCCGCCGCGCGGCGCAGGTCGACCCAGCCGCGCGCGGCCGAACGGTAGAGGTCTTCCAATTCCAGCCCGGTCTCTGCGAGGAAGTCGCCCAGCGACACGTCACCCAACCGGCGCAACTCGTCGACCAGCGCCGGGCGATTGACCCTGAGGGCCGAGCGCACGTTCCTCAGCACGATCTCCTTCGCCACCCGATCCAGGCCGATGTGACAGCCGGCCGGCAGCAGGGGGAAATCGTGGGCGATCTGCTCGGCGACCTCCCGCCGGCCCGCGCCGGTGAGCGCCCGGTAGCGCAGATCGAAACGGAAGTCGGCGTGCTGGTGGCCGACGAAATCGAGCACCGTCAGGCAGGCCTTCCCCTCCGCCTGGCGCAGGCCGCGCCCCAGCTGCTGCAGAAAGACCGTGGCGCTCTCGGTCGGACGCAGGAACAGCACCGTGTCGATCGCGGGGATGTCGATCCCCTCGTTGAGCAGGTCGACGGTGAACAGCACGTTCACCTTGCGCTCCCGCAGCGCGCGCAGGGCGGCGTCGCGTTCGGATGGACCGTCCTGCCCGGTGAGCGCCCGCGCGGGGATTCCCTTGCGGATGAACCGCTCGGCCATATAGCGGGCGTGGGCGACGCTCACGCAGAAGCCGATCGCCCGCATGCTCGCGAGGTTCGCCACCTTGTCGCGCAGGCTGCGCAGGACCAGGTTGACCCGCAGGTCGTTCGCGGTGAGCAGGTTGGTCAGCTCGCCCACGTCGTAACCGGCGCCCCGCCGCCAGCGGATTGAGCGCAGGTCGGTGTCGTCGTGGATGCCGAAGTACTGGAAGGGGGCGAGCAGCCCCTGTTCCAGGGCCTCCCACAACCGCATCTCGACCGCGATCCGCCCGTCGAACCAGCCGAGCACGCTTCGCCCGTCGGAGCGCTCGGGCGTGGCGGTCAGCCCCAACAGCTCGCGCGGTTGCAGGTGATCGAGCAGCCGGGTGTAGGTCGGTGCCTCCGCATGGTGAAATTCGTCGACGATCACCAGGTCGAAGTGGTCGCGCGGCAGGTCGCGCTCCAGGTCGAAGCGCGCCAGCGATTGGACCGAGGCGAACACGTGGTCCCAGCGGCGCGGGCGGGCGCCGTCGACCAGCAGGTCACCGAAGTCCGCCTCGCCCAGGATCTGGGCGAAGGTGGCGCGGCTCTGCTCGAGAATCTCTCGCCGGTGGGCGACAAACAGCAGCCGGTTCACCCCGCCCGTTTCGCGCAGGCGACGGTAGTCGAGCCCCGCCACCACGGTCTTGCCGGTGCCGGTGGCCATCACCACCAGGTTGCGGTGCCGATCGTGGACGTCCCGTTCGGCGGCCAGCCGGTCGAGGATCTCGCGCTGGAACGGATACGGGCGCACCTCGATTCCGCTCAACGTCAGCGGCGCCCGCCCGGGCCGTCCCCGGCGCTCGCGGGCGAGGGCTTCGTCCAGGCGCTCACGGTCCTCTTCGCGCGCGGGGTCGTAGCGCTCGAACTGCGGGTTGCCCCAGTAGTCGGCGAACGTTGCCGCGAAGGTGTCGAGCAGATGTGCCTGCTCCACCGCGCTCAGGCGCACGTTCCACTCCAGGCCGTCCACCAGGGCGCTGCGCGAGAGGTTCGACGAGCCCACGTAGGCGGTCGAGTAACCGCTGGCGCGCTCGAACAGCCAGGCCTTGGCGTGCAGGCGGGTGGTGTGGGTCTCGTAGCAGACGCGAATATCGGCGCCCCATTCGGCCAACCGGTCGAGCGCCCGCCGTTCGGTGGCGCCCATGTAGGTGGTGGTGATCACCCGCAACGCGCCGGGGCGGCGTGCGAGAAACGCCTTCAGGGCCCCCTCGATCACCAGCAGCCCGCGCCACTGGACGAAGGCGCACAGCAGGTCCACCCGGTCGGCCGAGGCAAGCTCGGCGTTCAGCTCGTGACCGACGCGCGGCTGGCCCCGGCCGTTCACCAGCAGGGCGCTGGTCGAGAGGGGAGTGGTGGGGCGGTCGGTGGCGGTGGGCGCCCCCGGTCCACCGCGCGCCGGCAGAATCTCGTGGAGTTCCCGGCCCTCGCCATCCACCCGTTGCCCGTCGCGTGTGGTCGCCGCGAGTGCGTCGACGAGCCGGTTGGTCAATGCGACCTGCCGCGCGAGGCCGTCGCGTTTTCCGTTGCCGATCGCGGGCAGCGCGTCGCAGATCAACTCGTGCAGGTGGCGGGCGAGTGCCTCGTGGGCGTCGCCCGGGTCAAGCCCGTCGGCGACGATGCGCCCCGCGTCCAGGTGGCCGAGCCGCGCGGCCAGACCGGCGGTGATCAGCTGCTCGTAAATGCCCGAGCGCGGCTCATCCACAGGATCACTCTACGGGTCGGCTCGGATGCGATCGCCGTCTCGGTGTGTCCGAGCGCGGGCCCTACCCCTCCCAGCGGAAGCGCACCCGGCGGGTGGCGGGGTCGGCCTCGCTCAGCAGCAGCTCCTGTTCGCTGCCGAGGGGCAGATCATCGTCTCCGTCCACCCGGGCGCTGACCGCCGGCTCGGCGATCACCGCCTCGCCGCGGTGCGGTCGGCGGGCGTCGCGGTCGACCACCACGCCGCGGAAGCGTTCGCCCACGTGCGGCTCCAGGACCGCCGCCTCCACCAGGTTGATCACCGCGCTCTCGTACGCGCCCGCCCGCCGACCGGAGGCGCGCATCAGTTGCGGCAACTCCTCCAGGCGCGCGCGCACCCACTCCGGCACCGGTCGCCGCCCGACCAGCGCCAGGCATACCTCCAAGCCGTGGCGGTCCACCAGCCGGCGCAGCGGCGCGGTGACGTGGGCGTAGTGGGTGGCAAGGCCCGCGTGCTCGGCCTGCGCCGGGGCCCCATCGAGGAACGCGGTGTAGCCGGATCCGCGCAGCAGATGGGAGGCGGCCGCGACCATCGCCGCATGGGCCGGCCGGCTCGGGTCGAGCGTGTGCACCATCTGGGGGTAGGTGGTCTCGGCCGGCCAGACGACGCCCAGGGCGCGGGCGGTGCGTCGCAGCCGCGCGATCGCCTCGGGCGCCGGCGCCGGCAGGGTGCGCAGCACGCCGATCCCGCCGGCGACCATCAGTCGCGCCGCCGCCATGCCGCACAGCAGCGACAGCTGAGCGTTCCAGCGCTCCACCGCCAGCAGCCTGCGAAAGGCCAGCGACCACCGCCCGTCGCGCACCCGCACCACCTGCTCCGATTGCGGGAGCGACACCCCGCCACGGCGCGCCTCGGCCGCCAGCAGGCACTCGCCGATATCCGGCAGCAGCCCCAGGCCACCCTCCTGCCCCTCGCCGGCGGCTTCCCCCGCGACGATGCGCTCCTGGGCCTGCTCGTACGAGAGCTGGACCCGGTTGCGCACCAGGGTGCGCTCCAATGCCACATCGTGCAGCTCGCCGTCGCAGTCGATCGTGAGCGTCCAGAGAATGGCGGGTCGGTCCTGCCCTTCGAGCAGCGAGGCCGCGCCCTCGCTGAGCGCCGGCGGGTGCAGCGGCAGGTTGCCGTCGGCGCCGTACAGCGTTTCGCCGCGGGCGCAGGCCTCGCGGTCGACCGCATCGCCGGGGTGCACGAACGCCGCGACGTCGGCGATCGCATAACGCACCGTGAACCCATCGCCCGCGCGGCTCAGGTGCAGGGCCTGGTCCAGATCGCGCGCGCCGGCGGGGTCGATGCTCACAAAGGGCATGTCGCGGTGGTCGGCGCGCCCACCGAGGTCCGCGCGCGGCCCGCGGCGGGCGGCCGTGACCGCGGCCGCCGCGACCGGGGCGGGGAACCCGTCGGCCAGGTCCAGTTCGGTTCACGGGTGGGCGAGCGCCTCGTGCAGTGCTGCGCCATCGGCCCCGGCGATGCGCACCATCCGCCCGGCGCCGCAGCCATCGGCCCCCGGACGTGGGTCGACGTCGCCGGTGTGGGGGCGGGGGAGGGCTGCCACCGCGTCAGCCTAGAGCGCTCCCGGGCACGTCGGGTCGGCTCCGGCGGATGATGGGTCCGCGGCGTTATTCTGGTTGACGTCTCAACCACCAACGCCCAGAGGGAGCACGCGTGTCCGATTACACCCTGGTCAACCTGCATGAGGTCGACGATGCCGCCGGCAAATTCGGTCAAGAGGCGAACGGTGCGATCCGCCCGGCCCGAGAGGCCCTGAACGCCGAACAGGTCGGGGTGATGGTGCACCAGCTCAAGCCCGGCAAGCGCCAGGGCTTCGGCCACCGTCACGAGCGGGCCGAGGAGATCTTCGTCGTGCTGTCCGGGAGCGGTCGCGTGATGATCAACGACCAACTGGTCGAGCTGCGCGAGCGCGACGCGGTGCGCATCGCGGCCGCGGCGTCCCGCCGCTTCGAGGCCGGCCCCGAAGGGCTCGACCTGCTGGCCGTCGGTCAGCACTTCAAGAACGATGGCGAGTTCCAGCCCGACTTCTGGGCCGAGTGACCGCCGGGCCGTTGCGGGCGTCGCGCGTCGGCGCCCGACGGCCCTCAGTCGCGCGGGTTGTTCATCCCATGGCGGCTGCGCAGACCATCCGGGCGGTTCATGAACTGCCCGATCGACACCGCCACATCGACCGCCTCGCCCTTCAGGGCGCCCTGGGAGCGGTCGGCCACATGCCACGCCTCGCTCTGCAGATGCGCGAGGCGCTCGGGGGCGTCCGGCAGCGGCAGCGCGCGCTCGGCCTCGGTCGAGAGGCGCCGCAGGATTTCCCGCGGCTCGTTGTC
>DAOKZF010000100.1:297-1668 GCA_035325785.1 Miltoncostaeaceae bacterium | reverse complement strand
CATCCCATTTCGGACGCTGACCGGGCCAGCGACGCCCCCGATTCAGCAGCCAGAAGATGAAGAACATCAGGGGGAACTTCAGCAGGAACAGCGAGAAGATGATCCACAGCGTGCGCAGTTCTTCGTGGCCATCCATCAGGTTGCCAAACAGCATCAGCAGGCCGCCGAAGAAGGCGAGGCAGATCAGCCCGACGATCGCCCCCACCATCCGGCGGCGGCGCACCTTGCCCTCCGGAGTGAAAAAGAAGCGCTCGAGCATCTCGCCGCATCCTGAATCCCCGGGAGCCGTCGCGCAACCCTCGCGGCCTCGATGCGGATAGACTCGCCGGTTGATGACGGTCTATCTCCCTGACGGAACCGCGCTCACCCTGCCCGCCGGCGCGACCGGCCACGACGCCGCTGCCGCGATCGGCCCGGGCCTCGCCCGCGCCGCGCTCGCCGTGCGCGTGGGCGACGAGCTGCGCGACCTCGCCCGCCCGCTCGCCGACGGCGAGCACATCAGCATCGTCACCGCCAAGAGCGGCGACGACTACCTGTACGTGATGCGCCATTCGGCCGCCCACGTGCTGGCCGAAGCGGTCCAGGTGCTGATGCCCGAGGCGAAACTCGGCTTCGGCCCGCCGATCCAGGACGGTTTCTACTACGACTTCGACCTGCCGCGGCCCCTCACCGATGAGGACTTCCCCGCGATCGAGGCCGAGATCCGCCGCATCGTGAAGCAGAAGTCGCCCTTCGAGCGCAGCGTGATGAGCATCGCCGAGGCCGAAGAGTTCTTCCGCGAGCGCGAGGACCCGTACAAGGTCGACCAGGTGCAGGAGCTGGCCCGTCAGGGCGAGGGCGACGTGTCGATCTACCGCCAGAACGACTTCATCGACCTGTGCCGCGGCCCGCACCTGCCCGACACCGGCAAGATCGGCGCCGTCAAGGTGATGTCGGTCGCCGGCGCCTACTGGCGCGGCAGCGAGAAGAATCCGCAGCTCACCCGCCTGTACGCCACCGCCTTCCCGACCACGAAGGAACTTGACGCGCATCTGGAGCGGGTCGAGCAGGCGCGGGCCCGCGACCACCGGCGGGTCGGACGCGACCTGGGGCTGTTCCACTTCGACGATCACGGGCCGGGATTCCCGTTCTTCCTGCCCCGGGGCATGGTGGTGGTGAACGGCATCAAGGGGGCCGTGCGGGCTGAACTGGATCGGATGGACTACGACGAGATCCAGACCCCGATGCTGCTGTCCGACGAGCTGTGGCGGCGCAGCGGCCACTACGAGCATTACAAAGACAACATGTACTTCACGCAGGTCGACGAGCAGAGCTTCGCGGTCAAGCCGATGAACTGCCCGGGCGCCTGCCTCACCTACCGCTCCACCCGCC
>DAOKZF010000100.1:0-287 GCA_035325785.1 Miltoncostaeaceae bacterium | reverse complement strand
GCTTGGCGCGAAACCGGGAAAAGCGCCCGGGCGGCCCCCCCCCCCCCCCCCCCCCCCCGCCACAGCTATCGTGAACTGCCCCTGCGTCTGGCCGAGTTCGGCCATGTGCACCGCCACGAGCTGTCGGGAGCCCTGCACGGCCTGTTCCGGGTGCGGGCCTTCACCCAGGACGACGCGCACGTCTTCTGTCGGCCCGATCAGATTCAGGCCGAGGTGCGCGGGGTGCTCGAGATGGTCGAGCGCTTCTACGCCCGCTTCGGATTCGCCCAGGTGCAGCTGTACCTGTC
>DAOKZF010000099.1:0-6426 GCA_035325785.1 Miltoncostaeaceae bacterium | reverse complement strand
CGGCGCCGCGACGTAGCCGACCCCGGCAGCGGCGTGGACGGCCGCGGCCCGCCGGGCGCACGCGGCGCCAATGGTCGCCAGGTTCACGTGCACCGTGTCCGGCGGCGCCAGCTGGAGCACCCCGGAATCGAGGAAGCAGTCGGCCACCGCAGCATCGTCGGCGAGCACCGAGAGCACGGTGCTGCTCTGCAGCGCCTCGGCGATCGAACCCACCGCGTGGGCGCCGTCGGCGACCAGCCGTTGCACCGGCTCGGGCGAGCGGTTCCAGACGCTCACCCGGTGGCCGGCCCGCATGAGGTTGCGCGCGATCGGGGTGCCCGTCGGCCCGGGTTCCGTCACCGGGACGGTCCTCATGGTTCCCCCCCTTGTGGGTGGGCGCGCGGCAGTTGGGGCGCGGCGCGCCTGGCCCGCTCACGGGCGTGGTGGGCGACCCCTCAGTCGATGCCGCCGCGGGTGGTCGGCGAGATGCCGTGGGCCAGGGCGAGCGCGGTGCCGTCGCCGTGGCGCACCGCATATTCGACCCGGTCGCGATCGAGGCCGGCCTCGAGCAGCCGCTGGCGCAGTGAGCCCTCCTGGGCCTGGCGGAAGAACAGCAACGTGACCGCACCCAGGGCGAGCATGCAGTGGGTGAGCATCATCACCGTGCCGGAGTTCGCCTGATCCTGCAGCGGCGAGATCCCCCAGGCGACTGCGGCCTGAACATGCGACGAGTAGAAGGCGGTGCCCGAGAACCAGTAGATGTTGGAGATCACCAACCCGACCGTCCACACCCCGGACATGTAGCTGCCCTTCCAGCCGGTGCCGAACCATTCGGGCGCGGGCACCCGCTCGAGCACCGGCATCCACATCAACACCCCGAACGCCAGGAACGAGATCTGCTGCACCACCCAGAGCGCCGGGTGAATGAGCACCTGATGGTGGATGGCGGGCACCAGCCAGGCGAAGGTGGTGAGGGTCCAGACCGTGAAGGCGACCGCCGGATGCTGCACCTTCTGAATGCGGCGGATGGTGGTGGGCGACAGGCGCTTCACCGCCAGGTCGGGCGGGATGCCCAGCAGCAGGAACAGCGGCACAAACGCGCCGATGACGGTGTGCTGCACCATGTGGGCCGCCAGCAACCCCTGCTGCGCCATGCCACCCAACGGGGTCACGATCACGGCGCTCAGCAGCACGATGCCCCCGAGGAAGAAGAGCCGGTGGCGCATCCGGATGCCGGTGTCCGGGTCGCGACTCCACGCGAGATAGGCGAACGTGAGCACCGCGATCAGGGCCACCTCCACCGGCGGCACGGTCCAGAGGGCGTTCAGATCGGTGATCGGCGCGGCGGACGGGTCGATGTGGGTGATCTCGAACGCCCCGGTGATCGCCGCGACGGCGGTGATCGTGAGCGCCAGGGCCATGGCGGCGCCCAGGGCAAGGGTGAGGGCGAACACGCGGCGGACCATGGGTTCGATGGTAGCCGCCGAGCGCGCGGGACGTCGCGCAGGCGACCGGCATACGGGCGAGGACCGGATTGCTCGGTTACCCTCGGGTGCCTTACGGTGTCAGCGGGGAGGGAGTGGTATGCGCTCACGGTTTCTGGTCGGGGCGGCGGTCACGGCGTCGGCCCTGGTATTCGGCGCCGGGGCGGCGTCGGCGCACACCCATGTGGCGAGCACGACGCCCGCCAACGGGGCGCAGGTGAAGGTGCTGCCGCCGACGGTGTCGGTCACCTTCGAGGGGCAGTTGGGGCGCGCCGGGGTGGCGCGCATCACCCGCAACGGAGCCGGCAACTTCGCCGGGCGGGCGCGTCTGGACCCGCGCAACCGCTCGCGGCTGTTGATCGCCGTGAAGCGCCCGGGTAAGGCGGCGGCGCGCCGCGGCGTGTGGCGGGTCACCTGGAGGGCGACCGGCGTCGACGGCCACCCCCAGCAGGGCGTGTTCACCTTCCGCGTGCGGTGAGTGCATCGGTGGGGTGGCGGCGGGTGAACATCACCTGGGCCGCCACCCCACGGCGGCGATCGGCGGCCGCCCCCACCCGCCGCCTACAGGTCGCGGCGCAGAAACGCGCACACCGCGGCCGCCCAGAGCGTCACCAGATAGAGGCCCGCCCACAGCCACATTCCGGCCCCGGCGGCTACCGCCCCACCGAACGGGCCGAGGTTGATCACCACCCGTTCCAACCCCTGTAGGTCGGAGTTGAGGGCGTACAGGCCGCCCTGGTAGAGCGCCTCGAACGGCAGCAGGCGCGTCACCCAGGCGGAGGCGTTCCTCAGGCTGGGCGATGAGATCGCCTCGCCGATCTGCCCGAGCAGCCCCCCGACCATGCCGGCGCCCACCAGCATGAACACGGCGATGCCGTTGGATGTGCCGGCCAGGAACACCGAGCCCAGCAGCGACAGCGAGGTGATCAGCGCGATCGCGCCGATCAGGCTGGCGACGGGGACGATCCACCCGGCGGGCGACCACCCGCCGACGGCGCGCACCAGCAGGGCGCACACGATGAACATCAGTGCCACATACGCCGCGCAGACCACGAACGCCGCGAGGAACCGCCCGCCGATCACCGCGGTGCGCGACACCGGCCGCACGAGAATCTGTTGCAGCAGGCCGCGTTCGGCGTCGCCGCGAATGGCGTTCAGCGTGAGGAAGATCGCGAGCACGGTGCCAAGGAAGAGGATCGCGAACATCGCCATACCCAACAGAAACCCGCCGGCCAGCTCGGTGGTGCGCACCGGCGCCTCGCCGGTGGCCAATCCGTGGTCCCCCACCTCCCGGAACACCGCACCCGCGCCCCACCAGAACAACCCGAGGAATGCGAGCGAGAGGATCAGCACCACGACGAACACCCGCCGGCGCACGCTCTCGCGTAGGGCGTAAGCGGCCACGTTGAGGGCGCCGCTCACGGGGCGTCCTCGTCAATCGCGCGCAGGTAAACCTCCTCCAGGCTGCTCGCCAGCAGCGACACGTCGTAGATGCGCTCGCCGGCCCCAACCAGCTCGGCCACCAGGTCGGGCACCCGCTCGCGGGTGGCGTCGGGAAAGTGGCGCACCCCGGTGGCGGTGGTGATCGATGCACCCCCGGGGCGGGCGAGTTCGGCGGGCGTGCCGCTGACGACGGTGTGCCCGCGGTTGATGATCGTCACCCGGTCGACCACCCGCTCGACCTCGCTGAGCAGGTGAGAGTTGAGCAGCACCGCGATCGCGCGTCGGCGCAGTTCCTCGAGGATTTCGCGCACGGCGATGCGTCCGGCGGGGTCGAGCGCGCTGGTGGGCTCATCGAGCAGCAGCAGCCGCGGCGCGCCGATCAGGGCCTGGCCGAGCCCCAGGCGCTGCTGCATGCCTTTGGACATCTCCTCAACACGTCGCCCGCGCGCTTCGCTCAGGCCGACCAGCTCGAGCAGGGCGTGGCGTTCCGCCTGGCCGCCGTCGGAGCCGGCCAGGCGCTGGTGGAGGGCCATCACCTCATCGGCGGTGCACCAGTCGGGGTAGCGAAACATCTCGGGGAGGTAGCCGATCAGCCGGCGGGCGGCGCGCGTGCCGGCCGGGTGGCCGTGCACCTCGATCGTGCCGGCGCTGGGGCGGGTCAGACCGCAGGCGATCTTCACCAGGGTGGATTTTCCCGCGCCGTTGGGGCCGAGCAGGCCGACCAGCTCGCCAGGCTCGACACGCAGGCTCACCCCCCGCAGCGCGTGCCGGCGTCCGTAGTGCTTCTCCAGTCCGTCGACGGCGAGCGCGGGGAGCATCACGGGAACGGTAGTGCTCGGCGGGGGCTGCGTCACCCATGCCATGCGAACCGAGGCGGCCGACCCGCTCCGGTGGTCGGGGCGTGAGCCCCGACCACCGGGCCATCGTTCAGCGCGCGGGAATCCGGGCGCTGCGCACCGTGCCGACCGCCGCCGGGTTGGCACCGGATTTCACCAACACGACCCGCACCTGCAGCCGGCGGACCTTCGCCCCACCGATCTTCGCGCGCGTGAGCGCGACGGTCCGGGTGATCCGCCCGCTGGCGGGCACCTTGACCCGCGCGGCGGCGATCCACTTCTTGCCCCGCTGATACTGGATCTGGGCCGTGCGCCCCTTGGCGTCCGTGCCCAGCGAGGCGGTCACCGTCAACCGCAGCCCCGGGCCGCTCACCGCCACCCGGACGGTCGGCGCCGGAACCTTCAACGCGGCGCCGGCCGGCGGGTTGCCGATGCGGTAGAGCTCGAGGCTGCCGCCGGCGTAGACCACCGGGGTCTTCCAGGGCGGCAGGGCCAGCTGGTCGATGCCCTTGTGCGCGGGCATCGCGCCACCGTGGTCGGCGACCCAGTTCTGGCCGTCCTTGGTCGAATACAGCCCCGCCCACATGCCGGCCGCGTAGACGATATTCGGGTTGCGCGGGTCGACCGCCAGCACGGTCGCTTCGCGGCTCACATCGCCGACGCCGACGGTCCAGCTGGCGCCGCCATCGTCGCTGCGCGCCACCCGGTGGGGGTAGCTTTCGAGAGCCGCGTAGACCCGGTTGGGGTTGCTCGGGGCCACCGCCAGCGCGGTGACGCGCCAGCTGGGCGTGCCGTTCGCGTCGCGTCCCAGGTTGGCGTAGCTCGAGGTCCAGGTGGCGCCGCCGTCGGCGGTCGTGAACAGCTCGCCGCGCTGGCCGAGGGCCACATGCACCACGTTGGCGTTGTTGGGGGCGACCGCCAAGGCCTGGACGAACGTGCCATTGCGTTCGGCCGGCAGGCCGTTGTTGACCGGTGTCCAATCGAGGCCGGCGTTGGTGCTGCGGTACACGCCGTTGCCGCGGGAGGCCAGATAGAGGGTGTTCGGGCTGCTGGGGCTGACCACCAGATGCTCGATCTGGCGGTTGAGGCCGGGCCGGCCGGGGTCGCCGCGGCCCCCGTCGACCCCGCCGTTGACGCTCACGTAAACCCCGCCCTCACCGGCGAAGTAGACCCGCCTGGGGTTGTTGGGGGCGACCGCGAGCACGCCGGGGTTCCAACCGATGGTGCGTGTCACCCCGGCGGCCAGGTCGACCCACGTTTGGCCGCCGTCGTCGCTGCGGGCGAAGTTGGCGTGACCACCGCCGCCGGTGGTTGACGACTGGCTGAAGCTGGCGTAGATCACCCCGGGTTGGGAGGGGCTGGCGGCGAGGGCGCTGATGTAGCCGGCCGGCACCGTCAGCGAGCGCCACGGGGCCGCGTGGGCGCCGGGACTCTGGATGAGCGCCAGGGCAAGCAGGGCCGCCGCGGCCAGCCATCCGAGCGCGTGACGCGCCCCCACCGATGGTCTCCGTTGTGTGTGCTGACCGGCCATCGTCCGCTCCTTTCGCGTGTGTTCTCCCTCCGCCACCGCGATTGCGCCACCTCGAGCGGAGGGCCGTCTGAGGCCGCCAGGCTATCGAGACGAAACTTGATCGATCAAATCGCGCGGGTGTTGCGGCGAGCCTCCGGGTGATGGCGCCCTTCTGCGAAAACGCTCAGGTGCCCTCCCCGACGACCGGGTCGGCCACGGTCGGGCGGGCGGGCCCCGCCGGTGCGCACCAGGGCCATGTGCAGGGCATCCGGCCACGCCCGGTGTGCCAGCTCCTGGCGGTAGCGACTCATGATGAAGATCGTGTAGTCAACTCCCAGCACCATCAGGAACACGAACGTGTAGACGACCACCCGGTTGCCGATGCCGCCGTCGCCCAGCAGCGTGACGGTGATGAAGGTGGTCGCCCCCAGCGCCGCCAGCGACGAGAGCAGCAGACCGGCGATCAGATACAGCGGCGCCAGCAGCGAGCGCAGCAGCACGACCAGCATCAGGGCGACGATCGCCAGGATCAGGGCGCCGATCCACCACGTGTCGCGTTCCAGGCCCGCGCGGGTGTCGGCAGCCTTGGCGGTCTCCCCACCCACCACCACCTCGTGCGTGCGAATGCCCGCCGCGCGCGCCGCCCCGGTGGCGGCCTCGGTGAGCGGGTCGATGCGGTCGAGGGCCGCGGTGGCGTAGGGGTTACCGGCGAACACCACCTGATAGGCACCGGTGCGCCCGTCGGGCGAGAACCGCGGCATCGGCGCGGCGCCCGCCACCCCGGGAACGGCGCTCAGGCCCCGCCCCACCGCCGCCCATTGGCCGGGCGCCGGCGCGGGCCCGTCGGCGACCACGTACACGGTGGCCGGTGCGCTCGCCCCGGGGCCGAAGCCGTCGGCGATCATCCGCTGGCCGGTCGCCGACTCGGTCGCCACCCGAAAACCGCTCACCAGATCGAAGGTTTGGCTGAAGCCCGCCAGGCCCAGGCACAGCACCAGCAACAGGGCCACCGAGGCCGCGGCCACCCGGCGCGGCGCCCGCGCCACCAGGTCGGCCACCCGCCCCCAGATGCGCCCCTGGCCGGCGCCCGCCACCGCCTCCATCCGCCGCGGCCAGAACGCCCGTCGGCCGAACAGCAGCAGCAGCGGTGGGGTGAGGGTGAAGGCCACCAGCG
>DAOKZF010000098.1:5309-6496 GCA_035325785.1 Miltoncostaeaceae bacterium | reverse complement strand
CGCGGGCCGTTCGTCGCACGATTCGGCGAGACGCACAACCAGATCCTTCAGCTGCAGGGGTTCCTGGTCCTGTCGTCCTTCGTGGTGCTGTTGGTCGCGACCGCCCTGGACCTGCGACGCGCCCAGCGGGACGCGCTCGAAGAGGCGCGCGCGTCGCTGCACAACCTGGTGGAGAACTCCCCCGACATGATCCTGCGCTACGACCGGGATCGACGGGTCGTGTTCGCCAACCGGGCCCTCTCGCAGGCCGTCGACCGGCCCCTGAGCGAGATCATCGGTCGCCCCCTGTTCCCGCGCGAGACACGCGCCGAGGAGCTGGCGGGGTGGGAACGGGCACTGGAGGAAACGTTCCGCAGGGGAATGCCCGGCCAAACGGAGTTCCGGCACACGACCGACGGTCGAGAGGTCGTCTACCAGTCGTGGTTGATCCCCGAGCGGGACGCGAGCGGTGCGATCGACACGGTCCTGGTGATCAGCAGGAATGTCACCGCTGAGCGGACGGCGACCGCGCGGCTCCAGGCCACCCTCGCGGCGCGCGAGGCGTCCGAACGACGCTACCGCTCGGTCGTCGGGCTCATGAACGGCGGCCTGGTGCTGCAGGCGCGCGATGGGCGCATCGTGGAATGCAACCCGGCGGCCGAGCGGATCCTCGGGCTGAGCCGCGATCAGATGCTCGGACGCACCAGCATCGACCCTCGGTGGCGAGCGGTGCGGGCCGACGGCTCGCCCCTGCCGGGCGAGGAGCATGCCGCGATGCGCACGCTGGCGACGGGCGAGCCGATCACCGGAGAGGTGATGGGCGTTCACACCCCCGACGGCGGTCTCACCTGGATATCGGTCTCGACCCAGACCCTCCCGGCGAGCGACGCCGACGATCCGGCGGTGATCGCGTCGTTCACCGAGATCACCGAGCGCCTGAGGGAGGAGAACGACCAGGTGGCGCTGCGCCGGGTGGCGGTGCTGGTGGCCTCTGTCTCGGATCCCCGGACCACCCACGATGCGATCGCCCACGAGGCGGCCACCATGTTGAACGCCGACCGCGCTGTCTTCGTGCGCGTCGGTCTGGGCACGGCGGTGGCCGAGCCGCTTGGCTGGTGGTCGACCACGCCGCGGTCGGGCCCCATTCACGGTGTACCCCACCCCTTCGACCGCGATAGCCTGATCGGCCGGTTGGTCGCCGATCCCAC
>DAOKZF010000098.1:701-5299 GCA_035325785.1 Miltoncostaeaceae bacterium | reverse complement strand
GATGTGACCCGTCCGCGCACACCGCGCTGCTCGGTGACGCCGACAACGTCGCCGCCGCCGTCGCAGCGCCGGTGTGGGTGGAGGGAGCGCTCTGGGGAGCGCTGATCGTGGGCAGGGGCGGCGGCGCCGATTTCGCCCCCGGCGATGAGGCGCGGTTGGAATCTCTGGCGCAACTGGCGGCCCTCGCGGTGGTGTCCACCCAGGCCCGCGAACGCCTCACGACCCTCGCCGGCACCGACCCCCTCACCGGGTTGGCGAACCGACGGGCCTTCGATGAATGCCTGCAGGAGGAGATCGCCCGCAGCGCGCGCTCCGGTGAACCGCTGGCCCTGGTGAGCTTCGACATCGATCATTTCAAGCGCATCAACGACCGCCATGGGCACCCGGAGGGCGACCGGGTGCTGCGCCGGCTGGCCATGGAGGCGGGCAGCCTGACGCGACAGGGTGAACTGCTGGCCCGGGTCGGCGGCGAGGAGTTCGCCTGGCTGCTCCCGCGGTGTGACCTGCCCCGGGCGTTGGCGGCGGCCGAACGCCTGCGCCGGGCGGTCGAGGACACCCCGTTTGCCCGCGTCGGCCCGGTGACGATCTCGCTCGGCGTCGCCGTGCGCCACGCGAACGATCCGGCTCCGTTCACCGACCTGGTGGCGGGGGCCGACCGGGCCCTCTATCGGGCAAAGGAGGCGGGCCGCAATCGGGTCGAGGCAGACGCCGATCCGGCGCCGGTCGGCGGCTGAGTGGCGCGCGGCGCGGGCGGGCGAGTTCCCCCCGCTCAGCCGGAAACCGTCGCCCGCTCCCCCGCCGCGCTCTCGTCGTCGGTCGTGCCGGAGTGCAGCACGTCCAGGTGGCCGCCGTGGGTGGCGGGCTGGTCGCGGGCGAACAGGGCCTCCTCCAGGTCGAGGTCGATCTCCATGTCGCGCAGCACGTGGTCGGCCAACTGGCCGCGTCGGCGTTGGATCAACAGCGCCGTTCGTTCCATCGCGATGATGCGCTTCATGGCGTCGCGCC
This sequence comes from Miltoncostaeaceae bacterium, assembly GCA_035325785.1. Taxonomy (GTDB): domain Bacteria; phylum Actinomycetota; class Thermoleophilia; order Miltoncostaeales; family Miltoncostaeaceae; genus JAVJSF01. The sequence goes on along the minus strand of DAOKZF010000098.1, from coordinate 4,294 downwards.
GGCGCCGTACCGTGTCGCCGATGTCGTCCCCCTCCCCGGTGCGCCCGCGCCACTCGCGCATCATCGCGAGCTCGCGCATGTAGTCGGCGGTCTCCGAGGGCAGGTCCTCCGTACGTTCCTTCAGGTCGATCCGACGCAGCACCGCCGCGGTCGCGCGTTCCTGGGCGGCGTTGCGCGCCCGGGCGGCCGCCCGCGGGTCGCGTCGGGGCGCCTTCACCCAGCGAATGAAGGCCGGCAGGGTCAACCCCTGCACCACCAGGGTGGCGAAAATGACGCCGACGGCACACAGGATCAACAGGGGGCGCGCGGGGGTCGAGGCCGGCAGGGTCTGTGCGGCGGCCAGCGACACCACGCCGCGCATGCCGGCCCACGAGATCACCGCGGTCTCCGACGCGGTCAGGCGGGGGCGCAGGAACGACAGCCAACGGGCCGTGAAATGCCCGACGAATAGCCACGCAATCCGCACGATCAGCACGGTTCCCAGCACGCCGCCCAGGGCGAGCAGCACCTCCGAGCGGCTGGCCTGGATCGACTGCACGATGTCGATCAGCTGCAGGCCGATCAGGCCGAAGACGATGCCCTCCAGCAGGAATTGGAGGGCTCCCCATGTGGCCGCCTCGGTGATGCGGGTTTGGGCATCGACATCGGCGGAGCGTCGGTGCGCGACGATCAGGCCGGTGACGACCACCGCCAACACACCGGACGAGTTCGCCTGCTCGGCGACCAGGTACGACACGAACGGCGCGCACAACGAGAGCGCCACGGTGGGCATCATCCCCGGCATCTGGCGCCGCGCCCATGAGATCGCCACGCCCACCAGGGCGCCGAACGCCAGCCCGCCGACCGTCGCCCACGCGAACTCGGCCACCGCCGGCTCCCACTGGATCGCCCCGGCGCTGATTCCCGCGACCGACACCTTCAGGAGCACCAGGGCGGCGGCGTCGTCGAACAACGACTCGCCCTCGAGCACCGTCACGACCCGTCGCGACAGGCCGACCCGACGGGCGATCGCGGTGGCGGCCACCGCATCCGGCGGCGCGACCACGGCACCCAGGGCGAAGGCCACCGGCAGGGGAATCTCGGGAATCAGGAAGTGGAGCACCAGACCGACCAGCACGGTGGTGACCACCACCAGGCCGACCGCGAGCCCGACGACCGAGCGCCACAGGGTCCGCATTGCCAGGGCGGAGGATTGGAGCGCCGCCGCGTACAGGAGAGGCGGCAGCAGCACCAACAGGACCAGTTCCGGATTGACGCCGTAATCCGGCACCCCGGGAATGAGCGACGCGCCGACGCCGGCGAACACCAGCAGGATCGGCGCGGGGACCCTCACGCGCCCGGCGAAGCCCTCGACCAGCAGCACCCCGACCGAGAGGCCGAGCACCGCCCACATCGTCGCGTGCATCAGCGGACCACCGGGCCGAACCGGGATGGGCGGTGCGGCGAGGTGGAGGAAAGCGACGACATCCCGTCCATTCTGCCTGCCACGCGCCGGACGGGTCGGGCACCGGGTCGGCCGGTGCCGCGGATGCTCAGCGCTCGGCGGCCCGACGCAGCGTGATGCGCATCGTGCGGGCCCGCGTACCGGGCATGCCGATCGCCACCCACACCCTGGCACTGGGTCGCGCCCGCACAAGACGCGTGCCGACCGCATTCAGCCGCACCCTGATCAGAGCCCGGGCACCGGCGCGAACGGTGTACCGCGCTTTCCCCAACAGCACCGGCGGCGGCGTGCGCTTCGTGAGCGCGTGGCTGCCATACGCATGGGCGGTCGCCGCAGCCACCACCGGGGCCCGGTTCAGCAGTTGGACCAGGCCGCGGCAGGGCGCGCCGGCCGGACAGGCCAGGCGCAGCGGCACCCGGTTGAGGGGATCGACCTGAGCGCCCGCGCGCGGCAGCACGAGCGTCGCCGGGGCCAGGGGCGGCAGAACGCCGCCCGGGTCGGGGTTCCCCCCGATCGGCCCCGGGGTGAGGGGCGGCGCGCCACCGTCGGCCGTCACCTCGGCACTGATGGGAACGATGAAATCGTTCGTCATCCGCATGTCGTACGGGGTCTGCGCCGGCTCGGTGCCCCCGGGGTACAGCAGGTAGTCGATCAGCATTCCACCGCTGAGCCCCGTGCGTGCCAGCGGGATCACGGCATCCGGACCCATGCCGGTGACACCGATCATGTCCTGAGCGGCGATGCGGGTCTCCCCGGGTCGTGGCAGGACCTCATGCACCACCGGCAGAGCGGTCGTAATGGTGGTCATCCGGTTCGGCTCCGGGGTGAACACCGGGCTCGCGGCGGTGATCACGCAGCACACTCTGTTCAGATCGCCGTTGGTGGCGTTCTGGACCAGCCAACGCATCACCACGATCCGCAGCGGCCCGGTTCGCGGCCCCTGACGGATGCTCACCGACCGGACGGTGCCGCTGATCGGGGAGATCAGACCGGTGTTATTGCGGTAGTCGTAATGGGTCCAGGTGCAGGTCGGAGAACCGACCGCCATCATGACGCCGAGATACGGGTATCCCATGGGGCACTCGGCCGATACATCGGGCGCCACCAGGTTCAGATCCGCGCCGAAGGTCTCGGCGGACGCCCGCCCTGGATGGACCATCGCGCCGATGCACACGACGCCCGCCACCATCAGGAGCACGAGCAGCCTTCCCATGGCGCGAGGCTATTGCGATCGGACGCCCCGTCCACCCCGCCGGCCGTCCCTCAGCGTGTCGAGTCGTCGCTCCACGGCGATCGTGCCAGCACGTACTCGCGCACGGCGCGGGCGAAGCCGTCGCGGTCGTTGGTGGTCGTCGTCCAGTCCGCCGCGGCGACGGCCCGCGCATCGGCGTTGCCCATGGCGATCGCCAGCCCGGAGCGCTCAAACATCGCGATGTCGTTGGGCATGTCGCCGATCGTCGCGGTTTCGGCGCGGCCCACGTCCAGCCACTCCCCGGCGAAGCGGACCACCGCGCCCTTGTTCGCCGCGGGATGGGTGATCTCGAGCGAATGCGTCTGAGAGCTGGTCACCGCCAGGCGACCCGGGAAGCGGGCGACCAGCTCTTCGCGCAAAGCGTGCAGATCGCGGCGGCGGTCGCTCACGGCGACGAGCTTGATCACCCCCTCATCCAAGACGCCAGCCTCCCCCAGCGGCCGCGGGGAGAAGCCGAGCACATCCCGCTCGTGCTGGAGGTGGCGGCCGACCGAGCGCGAGGCGTACCAGTCGTCACCGCGATAGACCCACACCATGTCGACGCGTTCTCGAAGCAGGTCGACCAGTTCGCCCACCAGATCGGCGGGCAGGGCGCGCTCCTGCAGCACGGTCAGGTCCGGGTCGACGATCAGGCCGCCGTTGAAGGCGCCGAAGGGCACGTCGATCCCCAGAGCGTCGATCAGACTCGCCAACCCGCGGGGCGGGCGGGCGCTGGCGATGGTGAAGCTCACTCCGGCGGCGCGCAGATCGCGCAGCGCGAGCAGTGCCGCCGGGGTCAACCCCTTGTCAGGCGTGAGCAGCGTCCCATCGACGTCGGACACCAGCAGCCGGATCGGCGGTCCCTGCCGGTTCATCGCCGGTCCGCCCCGCCGGCGTCCTCCGGCAGCCGTCCGCCGA
>DAOKZF010000098.1:0-691 GCA_035325785.1 Miltoncostaeaceae bacterium | reverse complement strand
CGCCCGGTCGGCGATCAGACACGCCTCGTGCGCGACGACCCGCGCCGCGGGCAGACGACGATCACCGGAGAGCAATCCGGTCAGGGCGGTTCGCTTCTCATCGCCGGTGACCAACCACAGGATCTCCCGCGCGCGGGCGAGCGCCGGATAGGTCAGCGTCATGCGCCGAGTGCCCTGGTACCGCGCGCCGGTGAGCGCCACCTGACGGTCGCCGATCTCGAGTACCGGGTCGTTGGGCACCAGCGAGGCCGTGTGGCCGTCGGCGCCCAGACCGAGGTGCACCAGGTCCAGACGCGGCGGCAGACGCCGGGCGTATCGACGACAGGCCTCATCCGGATTCGGTTCATCGACCGGCAGCGGGACAATCCGGGCCGGCACACCGCCGAGGGCCGCCTGCAGGTGCATCAGATTGCGACGCGGATCGTCATCGGGAACCATCCGCTCATCGACCTGGAACAGGGTGACCCGGTCCCAGTCGAGCCCGCAATCGGCCAGGTACCGCAGCATCAGTCGGGGGGTCCGGCCTCCGCTCAACGCCAGGCGGAACGCTCCTCGGCGGGCGAGCGCGCCGGCGGCCCGGGCGGCGATGACCGCGGCGGCTCGGGCGGCGGCGGCCGGCGGATCGTGCTCCACGCGCACCTGTGGGCGAGCGGACACGCTCACTCGGCCGGCTTCTCGGCGTGACCGCCGA
>DAOKZF010000097.1:0-6497 GCA_035325785.1 Miltoncostaeaceae bacterium | reverse complement strand
CGGTTCCGCGCCGCGGTGACGGCCCTCGGGACGTTCGCCGACAGCGCTCCGTAGCGCGGGGCTCCCTCGGGGCCGGTCCATGAGCGGTCCGGGCCCCGAGGGAGCGAGCGGTGCCTCAGATGTGCGCGGCGGTGCGGGACGGGTCGTCGGCGCCCGCCCGGAAGCTCTTCATGGATTCCCAGGGAAGGGTCACCGTCCGGCCGTGCATCACCACCGCATCGGCCGCGCGCAGGCGGCTGAACGCGGTGGTGACCGCCTCGCGCGAGGCTCCCACCAGGGAGGCCCATTGCGCGTGCGTGAGCTCCAGTCCCAGGGAGATCCCATCTGGCCCGGCGGTCCCGAACTGTTCGGCCAGCTGGTGGATGCGCGCGCGCAGCCGGTCCTCAACGCGCATTTCGCTCACCAGCGCCACCGTTTCGCGCTGAGTCTTCATCTGGCGCGACAGCACGCGCGCGAGGTTGACTCCCAGGCGCGGGTAGCGGGCGACAAGCCCTTCGATCGCGCGTGCCGATAACGGGGTGATCGCGCAGTCCGCGAGGGCGGCGATCTGCGTGGCGGGGGCGGCGCCGAGGGTCGAGTAGATGGCGCCCTCCTCGAGCAGCGACACCATGATGTGCTGTTCGCCCGCCGCGCGCTCGAACAACGCCAACTGTCCGGAGCGCACCAGGAACAGGGTGTCGGGACGCCCGAGCGGTTCGGGCATGTCCGCTCCGCGGGGCCAGTGAACCTGGGCGAGGCGGTTCTCGAGGATCTCCAGGTCGTGTTCGGGCAGGTCGGCGAACAGGTCGAACCGCGTCAGGGAACAGCGGATGGGGGTCGTGCGCCTCCGCGCCCGTTGCCGGCGGGCGCCCCCGCCGCTGACGGTGGTGGGGATGAGTGTGGTGGCCATGGCACGACGATCGCACACACATGTGATGAAACAATGTGCACAAGCTCAACAAGTCGTGCGCCCTCATTGGGGGATGGGTACCGCTAGCCTGCTCGGATCGGCCCGTCGCGATGGCGGACCACACGTGAGGGAGCGCGGTGGAACGACCCAGCCCGGCGGTTCAGGACTACCTCAAGGCGATTTACCAGCTGACCGAGGCCGGCCAGGACGCCGACGGGGTGATCGGCACCTCGCAGGTTGCTCAGGCGCTGTCGGTGACGACCGCGTCGGCCAGCAACATGCTGAAGCGTCTCGACGCGCTCGGGTACGTCAGCCAGGTGAAGCGCCAGGGCGCGGCGCTCACCGACCTCGGGCGCCGAGCGGCGCTCGAGGTCGTCCGTCACCATCGAATCCTCGAGACCTACCTGGCCACGCGTCTGGGCCTGTCGTGGGATGAGGTGCACGCCGAGGCCGAGGTGCTCGAGCACCATGTCTCGCCGGCGCTGGCGGAGCGGATGGCCGAGGTGATGGGACATCCCGATCGCGATCCCCATGGGCATCCGATCCCATCCGCGGCCGGGGTTGTGGCACGTTCGGCGGCGCGGCGGCTGAGCGAGCTGGCGGTCGGGGAGCGGGCGACCGTGGTGAGCGTGGACGACCGGGACGATGAGCTTCTGAGGTTCCTGGCCGATCGCGGGCTGGTGCCGGGCGCCGCCGTGGAGGTGCGCGCGGTGGGACCGTTCGGCGGCCCGATCGACCTGCGGGTGACCGGACGGGAGCAGGTGGCGGTGCCACCGACGGCGGCGAGCGCCGTGCATGTCACCCCGATCGAGGACGCCGGGCGGCACTCGGCGTCCTGAGCGGTCGCCGGATCAGCCCGTGAAGGGGCGGGCGGAGTCGATCATGTCGTCCAGGTCGCGGCCGATGCCCCGCAGGAAGAAGGGCGTCAACAGGTTCAGGGTGTGACGACAGGCCGGGCAGATCGGCAGGGGCGGGGCGAGGGGCAGACCGTCGGTGGCGCCGGTGATGCTGTAGGCGCTGCCGCAGTACGGCTCGCAGACCTCGCAGGTGTCCGGGCCGCAGTCGAAGCGCACGGTGTCCTCCCCGCCGGCCTGCAGGGTCGCCAACCACCCCTCGTGGCGCTCCACGAACGCCGCGGCCTCGGCGGCCAGCTGCTCGCGGGCCGCGTCGGTCCAGCCGTCGCGCAGGGCCGTGGCGAACGGTTCCGGCGGATTGTCCATCCCCCGGAACCGTTCGGTCCATCGGTCGATCTCCTGCTGCCAGTCGCGCGGGACGGTCAGTCCTCCACCCAGTCGATGGTCGGCACCGCGGGCACCAGGCCGGCCTCGTGGCCGCGGCGCAGCAGCTCTTCGACCGCGGCGCGACCCTCTTCGCCATAGTCGAGGGTGCGGTCGTTCACGTACATGCCCACGAACTCGTCGGCCAGTTCGTTGTCCAGGCCGCGACCGAAGCGCTCCGCGTATTCGAGCGCCGGCTGACGGTGCTCGAGGCTGTAGGCGATCGAATCGCGCAGCAGTCGCGACAGACGCGGCAGCGTGTCGCCCTCGTCCAGGTCGCGCCGCACGGTGTTGCCTCCGAGCGGCAGCGGAAGGCCGCCGGTGAGCTCATGCCACCAGTCGCCCAGCTCGAGGATCGAACGCAGGCCCTGCGTGCCGTAGGTCAGCTGCCCCTCGTGAATCACCAGGCCGGCGTCGACCTGTCCCGATTCGACGACGTCGAGGATCTGGTCGAAGGGGGTGATCACCGGCTCGGCGATCCGTCCGACCGCCAGCTGCAACTCCAGGAAGGCGCTGGTGAGCGCGCCGGGGACCGCCACCCTGAGGTTCGGCAACTGCTCCGGCTCGATCGTCGCGTCCTCGCGCACCACCACCATCGGCCCGTACTGCTCGCCCATCGACGCGCCGTGGTTGAGCAGGCGGTACTTGTCGGCCACGTAGGGGTAGGCGTGGATCGAGATCGCCGTCACCTCGATCCGTCCCTCGTGCGCCCAGGCGTTGAGGGTCTCGATGTCGCGCAGGATGTGCTCGAAGCGGAAGCCGTCGGTGGGGATCAGCTCGTCGGCCAGGGCGTAGAACATGAACGCGTCGTCGGGGTCGGGGCTGTGCCCCAGACGGATCAGGCGGTCGCTCACGGTGCTCCTTGATGGGGGTGGCGGGCCGGCGATCCGTGCGATCGGCGGCCTCTCGTCAGGCGAAAAACGTGTCCTCGTCCCGGTAGGGCGGCGAACAGGAACACAGCAGCCGTACCGGTGCGTCGTTCCCGGCGCGCAGCTGGTGCCACGCTCCGGGTGGGATCAGGATGGCATCGCCCGCGCCCACCGTGCGCACCTGTCCGTCGACCTCCATCGTGCCGTCCCCCGAGAGCAGGTAGTAGATCTCCTCGGACTCCCGGTGGTGGTGGCGGGTGGTCGCCTGACCGGCCGCGAGGGTTGCCTCGGCGAGGCTGTGGTTGCGGACCGGGGCGACCGAGAGGTCGAGCAGGGAACGAATGGTGCTGCCGTCGAGCGTGGTGAACGGCTCGGCGGCATCGCGCGAGCGAACCTCCATGGGGGGGAGGTTACTCGTCTTCGGGTGCGCGGGCGGCCAGCAGGCGGGCGCGACAGGTATTGCACAGCCCACCCCAACGCACGGTCCCCGCGCCGCAGCTCTCGCAGGAGTTCGCGCGCGCCTCCGGCCCGGGCAGTTTCACGCCCGAGGCGCGGCGCAGGGCCTCCCGTTCCAAGCGGGCGAGGTCGTCCGGGGTGGTGCGCCGAGTCCTCACGCCGTCCCCATCGGCAGGTGGTCCCGTCGACCTGAGCGCGCCGATGGGCGGGTCAGGTGGGGTCGGCGGCGAGCGGCGTGCGACGGATGACGCACATCCCCTCGCCCTCGGCGGCCAGGCTTTCGTCGGGCAGGCGAATGCTCACCACCGAGCGGAACCCGCGGTCGCTGCGCTGTACAAGGCGCGCGCGCAGCTCCAGTCGGTCGCCGACCGGAATCGGCTTGCGCAGCCAGTAACGGACCTTGGCGGTCATGCCCCACAGCCCGTGGGGGGCGCCGGCGTAGACCAGCATCTCGTCGACCAGGAGACCCACCAGCCCTCCGTGCACCCGTTCCGGATAGCCGATGTGGGTTGCCCTCGGCGTGTATCGCGCCAGCGCGTCGGTTCCGTCGCGGCGGATCAACAGGTGCAGCCCATCGGGGTTGGTCGGTCCGCACACCAGGCAGTCGGGGCCGTCGGGCGGGTTCAGGAGGGGCAGTTGGTCGAAGGCGTCGTCGTCCATGGTGCAATCATGGTACCTTCCCGCAGATGACCGCCCTGTTTGTCGTTGTGCACGCGATCAACTGCGTGCTGCTCGTGTTCCTCGTCCTCCTGCACAGCGGGAAGGACGCCGGCCTGTCCGGTGCGTTCGGCGTCGGCTCCACCAGTGGCAGCTACGGCGGATCGACCGCGATCGTCGAGAAGAATCTCGACCGCATCACGGTGGTGAGCTCGGTGCTGTTCTTCCTCACCACCTACGCCCTGGCGCGGCTGCTGTAGTTCGCTCCGCGCGGGCTCCGGCCGTCGGCCGATCGGAGTCGTGATCAGTCGTCGCTGCGCCCACCGTGGGGCTGCGAGGGGTCCTGCAGCCACGCCCAGGCCTCGGCGAGGCGCAGCAGGGTGGTGGCGTTCGGTGCGCGGCCGGCGTGGGCGGCGATCTGTTGCAGAAGGATCTGGCGGGTGTCGTCGCTGCTGATCGGCTGCTGGTCGGTCACTGAGGCTCCTCCGGACGGGTCGCGTCAGTCTAGGTGCCGGTTGCGCGTCTGGGGCGGTCGTCCTTCCGGTCCGACCTTTCGCCGCCCCGTCCGGCTGGGTAGGCTTGCGGCATGAACCCCGCTCTCAAACACACCACCAAGTGGGTCGGCACCTTCATCGCGACCGTCGTTCTGGCGATCGCGATTTACCTGTTCGCCGTCCTGAACGTCTACATCATCGCCTGGGTTGTGGCGCTGATTCAGTGGATCTTCGGCTGATTCAGGTCGCCTGATTCGCGTTGATGTGCGGGGCGTCCCACCGTCAGGAGGGGCGCCCCGCACATGTGTGAGGCCGGTGGTGGCGCTCAGATGGCCCGGGTCAGGCCGCCATCGACCGCCAATGCCTGACCGGTGATGTAGGCGGCGCCGGTCGAACAGAGGAATGCGGCGGCGGCCGCCATTTCGGCCGGGGTTCCCAGACGCCCCGCCGGTACCTCGTCGCGAGCCCGTTGCCCGGGGGTAGGCCGGGGGGGCCCCCCTTTTCGGCCGGGTGTCGGGGGGGGCCCGCGGGTACCTCGTCGCGGGCGCGTTGGTCGGCGGCCTCCCGCGACCCCGCCAGCGAGTGGAGCCGCGCGGTGGAGATGCGCCCGGTGAGCAGGCTGTTCACGGTGATGCCGTCCGGCGCGAGTCGGTGGGACAGGGTGCGGAAGGCCGCGAGCGCGCCGGCCCGCTCGCTGTTGGAGAGCATCAGTGAGGGGATCGGCTCGCGGGCGGCGGTCGAGACCACGTTCACGATTCGGCCGAAGCCCGCGGCGCGCATCCCGGGCACCGCGTGGGCGATGAACTCCAGCGGGGCGAGCAGGAGGGTACGGTGGGCCAGCTCCCACTGCTCGCGGGTGAAGGCCAGCGGGTCGGGGTTTCCCGGTGGCCCGCCGGTGTTGCACACCAGCAACGTGATCGGCGCGCCGAAATGCTCCTCCACCCGCCCGAGAACCGTCGGGATCTCGTCGAGGTCGGCGCTGTCGTGCACCAGACCCAGCGCACCGATCGGCGCGGCGGCGGCCGCGATGCGCGTTCGATCGCGCGAGGTCATGGCGACCCGCGCCCCCTCGTCGGCCAGCGCTTCGGCGATCACGCGTCCGATGCCGGCGGAGGCGCCGCACACCAGCGCGACCCGTCCCTTCAGTCCCAAGTCCATGGGTTCAGGATATCGACGCGCCCCTCACCGGGCGTTCGCCCGCGGGCGCCGCGCGCTCAGCGAAGGCCGATTGCCAACGGACGGCTGGCGCTCGCGCGCCAACCGGTTGCCCCGGCGAACGCGACCCGCACCACGGCGTTCCTCCTGACCGTCACCCGCACGCGGCAGGTGCCGTCGGCGCCCAGGGCGGCCGAGCGCTGGGGCAGCCATTTTGTGCCGCGGCGCAGTTCCACCGCGCAGCTGCCCACCGGTCGGGCGCCGCCGGGGGTCTTGGCCGCCGTGATGCGGGCCCGCAGGGCGCCGGTCGCGCCGCGTTTCACCCGTTTGGGGGCCGAGATGACCGCCACGCGGGTGATGATGCCCTTGCCGGCGAAGGCCATGCTGCGCAGGCGCGAGAACGCCCCCGGTCCGCCGGCGTTGCGGATCGTGAGAGGGTCGACGACCACCGGCTCCCGTCCGGGCGTGGCCCCCGCCTTCAGCGCGGTGGGGATGCCCTGACGCACCGTGTACAGGGGGCCACCGGGGCCGGCCTGCAGCACCGTGCCATCCACGGGGAAGGGGGCGAAGTTGTTGAGCGTGCTCCAGTCGACCTCGACCACCGGCTGCTCGCCACCGATGGCCTCCCAACTCAGGATCGGCAGCGGTGCCGCGCCGGCGAGGCGGTAGATCCCCGGCGTGCCGGCGACCCGCACGAACG
>DAOKZF010000096.1:5580-6587 GCA_035325785.1 Miltoncostaeaceae bacterium | reverse complement strand
CGTCGTGCGCTCAAAGGGCCTCGCCCCCGGTGCCTCCGAAACCCTCACCTTCTACACGGGCTCGTACTGCGGCGGCGACTACCGCGCCCACGTGGACTCGCGCAACGAGGTGGACGAGGTGAACGAGCAGAACAACACCAAGGGGCTGCTCGGCGTCATCTGCTGAACGCCCCCGGACCGCCCCGCGCACCGCACCCACCACCACAGGCCACAAGCGGGCGCCCCGCGCCCGCACGCCGGCCCCAAGCACGACACGGCCACGGCCACGAACCGTGCAGCGACGTCCCCACCACCGCAGGCCGCAAGCGGGCGCGCCCCGCGCCCGCACGCCGGCCCCATGCACGGCACGCCATGCCCACCACCACAGGCCGCAAGCGGGCGCGCCCAGCGCCCGCGACCGGCCCCGTGCCCCACAGCACCCCCAACCACAAACCGTGCGGCGGAGGGCCGCGAAAAGCGAGCAGGGCGGGGGACGCAGGGCCGGGACAGTGTGAATACACGGCCCGGCCCGAGGACCCCGATCCTGCGATGCTTTGTAGCGAGCCATCCGCCGCTGGAGGAAACAATGAAGTTGGACCACACGATGCTGCGCATCCTCGACGAGGAGCGCTCGCTGGCGTCCTACGGAGCCGTGGGGTTTGAGGAGCACGGCCGCAAGCGGGTCGGCGGTGATACCGCGACGATCATCTTCCTCGGCCTGCCGGGCGACGGGGCGCGGCTGGAGCTGACGCTCAACGACGGGCGCACCGAGCCCTACGAGTTGGGGACCGCCTACGGACACATCGCGCTGACGCTCGACGACATGGACGCCGAGCTGGCGCGTCTGGCCGAGCACGGCATCCTGCCCGAGAAGGAGCCCTACCAGGCGTATCCCGGCGGCTCGAAGATCTGTTTCATCAACGACCCCGACGGCTACCGGATCGAGCTGATCGAACGCCACTGACACCACCGTGCGCGTCGGCCCGCCGCGCGTCCCGCCCGCCCGGTCCCGCCGTGTGACAGGCGGG
>DAOKZF010000096.1:872-5570 GCA_035325785.1 Miltoncostaeaceae bacterium | reverse complement strand
CAGACGATCACCGTACGCCCGCCGGTAGATCGGCTGGGTCTTCAGCACCCGCGTGACGAAGCCCCGGGTCTCGGTGAAGGGGATATCCTCGGGAATCCTCAGCGTGCCGCCACGCGCGATGGCGACCCTCTCCCATTCGGCCACGTTCGCCTCGCCGCCGTTGTAGGCGGCCAGGGCGAGCGGCACGCTGCCATGTCGGTCGATCAGGTAGCGCAGGTAGCGGACCCCGTAGGCGATGTTCGCCTCCGGTTTGGTGATCGCCTCCGGGGGCGGGCTCGGCCGTTGCGGCAGGGTGGCGACGAACTCCGCGGTGCCGGGGAGCATCTGCATCAGGCCGACCGCCCCCTGGGAGGAACGCGAATCGGGAACGAAGCCGCTCTCGGTGTAGATGACGGCGGCGACGAGTGCCGGATCGATGTTGTTGCGCTGCGCCTCGCGGACGATCACCGCCTCGTGGTCAAGCGGGTACCACAGGCGCGCGTACCAGGCGGGCATCGCCTGATGCACACCGTAGAGCCCGCCGGCCAGGGCGCCGAACACGACCAGCACGAGTGCCAGCAGGGCGAATCGGCGACGGCGACGCACCGCGGCTCGCCGCCGATTCGTCCGCGGAGCGGGTCCCCGCGGCGCCGCGGGCGCACAGTCCGTGTCAGCTCGGGGCGCCGGCCGGTTCATCACGGTAGCGATCGTAGAGGGCCGTCACCCACGCCTCCAGCGCGGCCAGCGATCCATCGTTCACGAAGACGTGATCGGCGCGCGCCACCTTGACCGCCTCCGGTATCTGGTGCTGAGCCCGCGCGCCGAAGTCCTGGCCGCGGGCCGTGACCCGCGCTCGGCGCACATCCTCGCCGGCGGTGATGACGACCACCGCATCGAACTGTCCCTCCAACCGGGCCTCGTAGAGGAGGGGTACCTCGCAGACCACCAGGGCCGGCGGGGGGTCGCCCGACCGTTGGGCGGCCACCCAGCGATCGCGAGCGGCCCGGATGCGGGGAAAGAGCAGCCCCTCAACGAAGGCCTTCGCGTCGCGGTCGGCGAAGACTCGCGCCCCGAGCGCGGTGCGATCGACCGCTCCGTGGGCGTCGAGAACCGCGGATCCGAATCGTGCCCGGATCGCCTCGACGACCTCGCGTTCCTCGTACAGGCCGTGGACGACGGCATCGGCCGAGAGCACCGGCACACCGAGGCCGGCGAAGGCCTCGAGCGCCGCGGACTTGCCGGCACCGATCCCACCGGTGAGGGCCAGCACCGTGGGACGTCGCCCCACGGTGCCGGCCGCCACGCTCCGTGGGTCAGGCGTCCGGTTCGCCGTCGGCAGCGATCTCGGCGTCGTCACCTTCGGTGGGCTCGCCCTCAACGTGCTCGCCTTCGGCGTACTCACCGTCGGTCTGCTCACCGTCGGTCTGCTCACCCTCGACGTACTCGCCCTCGGCGTACTCACCCTCGACGTAGTCGCCCTCGGCGTACTCACCGTCGGCGTACTCGCCCGCCTCGTCCTCGTGCCCGTGCACGGCGTCGCTGTCGGCGACCCGCTTGAGGCTGAGCGACAGACGGCGCCGCTCCGCGTCGATCTCGATGATGCGCACGGCCAGCACGTCGCCCTGGTTGACGACCTCGCGCGGGTTCTCGACGTGATGCGTCGCCAGCTCCGAGATGTGAACCAGGCCCTCCACGCCGGGGTGGATCTCGACGAACGCCCCGAAGGTGACCACCTTCGTGACGCGCCCCTCGACCACGTCGTGCACCTGGTAGCTCTCGATCACGCTCTGCCACGGGTCGGCCTGGGTCTGCTTGAGACCGAGGGAGATCCGCTGACGCTCGCGGTCGATGTCGAGCACCTTGACGTTGACCTTCTCCCCGATCTGCAGCACCTCGGAGGGGTGGTTGACGTGGCTCCACGACAGCTCGGAGATGTGGATCAGACCGTCGATGCCGTCCAGGTCGACGAAGGCGCCGAACTCGACGATGTTCGAGATGACACCTTCGACCACCTGGCCGGGCTGCAGCTCGTCGAGGATCTTCTGGCGCACCTCGCGCCGCTCGTCCTCGAGCACCGCCCGACGCGACAGCACCACGTTGTTGCGGTTGCGGTTGAGTTCGATCACCTTGCACTCGAGCTTGCGCCCGAGGAACTCGTCGAGGTCCTGGACCCGACGGATGTCGACCAGGGAGGCCGGCAGGAAGCCGCGCACGCCCAGGTCGAGGATCAGGCCGCCCTTCACGACCTCGATCACGGTGCCCTCGACGTTCTCGCCGGCGGTGGACGCCGCCTCGATGCGCTTCCAGGCCTTCTCGAAGCGGGCGCGCTTCTTGGAGAGGATCAGACGTCCGTCCTGGTCCTCCTTCTGCATCACCAGCGCGTCGACCATCTCGCCGAGGAAGACCTCCTCCTCGGGCTTGACGCTCTTGCGGATCGAGAGCTCGGGGAGCGGGATCACGCCCTCGCTCTTGAAGCCAATGTCGACCAGGACCTCGTCCTTGTCGATCCGCACCACCCGGCCGTTGACGACATCGCCCTCGGAGAAGTCGGGGATCGTGATGTCGTAGTTGGGCACCAGCTCGCCGTCGACCTCGATGTACTCGGGGCCGTCCAGCGGACGGATCGGGGTGTCCAGATCGATCGGCTCGGCGGGCGCCTCGACGGCGGCGGTCGGGTCGACCGGCTCGTCGGCCGTGATCTCGGGGTTCTCAGTCGTCATCGTGGTGGTTGTCCTTATGGGAAGAGAAAAACGGGTCCCGGCAGGGGCACGGAGCCGGTCCGCCGGAAGGAGGGGCAGTATAGACCGGCCCGCGGCGCGCGTCACCTCCGTCGGGCGCGCCGCGGTCCCCGCGTCAGATGGCGTGCGCGATCTCGGCCAACTCGGGCCGCGTGAGCGCTCCGGCGCGAGCCCGCACCAGACGGCCGTCGGCACCAACCGCCAGGGCCGCCGGGACGCTGCGCACCGGCAGCACGGCCGCGGCCGGATGCTCGGCCAGGTTCACCCGCAGGACCGAACGCCCCTCGGCCGCGTCCTCCAACTGGCGGGCGACCGGCTCGCAGCGGCCGCAACCGGGCGCGGTGAGCACGACCAGCCAGGGGCCCTGGCCCGGCAGTCCCAGGGGATCGCGCAGGTCCGCCAGGCGATCCGACCGACGGCTGGCCAACAGCAGTCGGTAGGCCTCGCATCCGACGCAGATGCCGCTGGCCGCCGAGAACAGGGCGACCACCGCCACCGCGCCCACGATCACCCAGGCGGCGAGCTCCAGGCCGAACGCGAACAGCACCAGCGACGCGCCGAGCATCGCCACGGCGATGTACTGGGCGAAGCGCACCGGGGCCACCGGCTCCAGGCGGGCGGCGGGCGGGGCGAAAAGTTTGAACAGGCGACCGACCGGCGACCAGCGCGGCCCGGCGAGGTTGAGCAGGATCAGGGCGAGGGCAACCACGACCACCGGCCAGGTCCGGAACACGGCGGCCTCGAGGCACAGGGCACCGGTGATCGCCTGGGAGAAGCGCGGTTGCAGGGGATGAATAGCGGCTGGCGTCTTCATTCCCGTAATTCTATACGACTTTCCCGACTTTGCCAGGGGGTAAACGTCCCGGTCGGCCAGGGCCGCGCCTATGACAGTCGACCCGCCGCGCGCAGCACCAGGCGCGCACGATCGATCTCGGCCAGGCGGCGCGGGGCACCGGGCGTCGGATCGTCCAGGGCGAGCTCGCGCAGCACCATCGCGGCGGCGGCGATCACCTTCGGATGGGCATCCGGACGCACCTGCAGCACCCGACAGGCTTCCCCCTCGGTCACGATCCCGCCGCCAGCCAGCTGCGCCCCCGTCCCACATCGACCCCCAGGGGCGGATCGAGGGCAAAGGCGCCCGTCATGGCCTCGCGCACCAGCACCGCGGCCCGCTCCGCCCGATCCTCGGGCGCCTCGACCAGCAGCTCATCGTGGATCTGCAGGACCAGCCGCGCCCCCAGGTCGGCCTCGCGCAGGGCGGCATGCGCCCGGACCATCGCCACCTTGATGATGTCCGCCGCGGTACCCTGGATGACGGTGTTGACCGCCAGCCGCTCGCCCAGATGACGTTGCTGCACCGTCCTGCCGGTCAGCTCCGGAATGGGTCGGCGGCGCCCGAGGAGCGTGGTGACATACCCGTCCTGCGCGGCGGCCGAGATCGTGCGTTCGATGAAGCGCTTCACCAGCGGATAGCGCGCCAGATAGGTGTTGATGTATTCGCGGGCCTGATCGCGCCCGATGCCCAGTTGCTCGGCCAGGCCGAAGTCGCTGATGCCGTAGATGATCCCGAAGTTGACCGCCTTAGCCCGCTCGCGCTCGGTGCGCTGGACCTCCTCGGGCGCCAGGCCGAACACCTCCGCGGCGGTCGCCCGGTGGATGTCCTCACCCCGACGGAAGGCGTCGGCCAACGCCGGCTCGCCCGAACAGTGGGCGAGGATCCTCAGCTCCACCTGACTGTAGTCACAACTGATCAGCAGGCGTCCGGCCGGGGCGACGAACGCGTCGCGGATCTCCCGCCCCAGAACGGTTCTCACGGGAATGTTCTGCAGGTTCGGGTTCACCGACGAGAGTCGGCCGGTTTCCGCCACCGTCTGGTGGAAGGTGGTGTGAATGCGCCCGTGTTCGTCGACCAGCTCCGGCAGCGCCGACAGGTAGGTGCTGTCCAGTTTGGTCAACTCGCGGTAACGGCCGATCAGGGGAA
>DAOKZF010000096.1:0-862 GCA_035325785.1 Miltoncostaeaceae bacterium | reverse complement strand
GCTTATCGTGCAGGGCCGCCAGAACCTTGCGATCGGTGCTCCACCCGGTCTTCCCCTTGCGAAAGGTCGGCAAACCGAGGCGCTCGAACAGCACCTGGCCCAACTGCTTGGGGGACTCGATCGTGAACTCGCCGCCCGCCAGCTCCCAGATCTCCCCCCTCAGCGTGGCGGCCTCGGCCCGCACGCGCGCGGCGATCTGTGCCAGCCGCTCGCGGTCGAGCAGCAGGCCGGCGTCCTCCATTGCCGCCAGCACGCCGGTCACCGGGAGCTCGATCTCGCGGTACAACCCCTCCAGGCCGGCGTCGGCCAGGGCGGGTTCCTGCACGCCCGCCAGCTCGCGTGCGCACAGCGCCAACCGGGCGGCCTCATCGCCGTCGGCCACGTGGATGCCCGCCTCGCCGGCCAGCTCCAGCAACGGGTAATCGCGCCGGCGGGGAGCCAGAAGGTAGGCGGCGATCAGGGTGTCGTGGGTCACGTTGAGCGGGGCGCCAAGGGCCCGCACAACGGTCTTCGCGTCGTGGCAGATCACGGGGAGTCCCGCGAGGGCCGCGACCAGCGCCGGACCATCGCCGCCCGCCAGATCACCCCCGAGCACCTCGTCCCCATCGCCCGCCACCGCCCACCGTCCGCCCGCCAGGCCGAGCGCCGGTCGCATCGATCCGGCCAGACGCAGGGCGAGATCCTGAGGTGCGCTCTCGATGAGGGTGAACCGGTGGGTGACCGGCGCAGCGGATGGCGCGTCGGCCCCCTCATCGGCCAGGTCGCCGAGCCGGCGTGAGAGCGTGTCGAACTGCAACAGCGCGAACATCTCGCGCAGAGCCGCCATCCGCTCGGGACCAAAGTCGAGCGCGGACACCGCGTC
>DAOKZF010000095.1:1236-6790 GCA_035325785.1 Miltoncostaeaceae bacterium | reverse complement strand
GTTCTAGCATGAGGGAATGGACGTTGGGGGCCTGGTCCGGTTATTGCGCCGTGAAGCGGCCGGCGAAACGCGCGACGATCGGGGCTCGCGCGAGCTGTACGCGCACGACGCGAGCATCTATCGGCGCCTGCCGGCGGCCACGCTGCGGGCGGCCCGAGAGGCCGATCTGGAGGTCGCGGTGGCGGCCTGCGCCCGTTTCGGGGTGCCGCTCACCATGCGGGGCGCGGGCACGAGCCTTGCCGGGCAGGCCCTCGGGAACGGCCTGGTGGTGGACTGCGGCGGCCTGAACACGATTGAGATCGACCCCGATCGGCGAACCGCCCGCGTCGGCCCGGGTGCGGTGCTGGAACATCTGAACGCCGCCGCGGCCGTCCACGGGCTGACGTTCGGCCCGGATGTCGCCACCGGCACGCGGGCCACGCTCGGCGGGATGATCGCCAACAACTCCGCCGGCGCGCGATCGGTGGTTCACGGGCTGACCGCCGATCACGTGGAGGAGCTGGCCGTGGTGCTGGCCGACGGCCGGCGGGCCGACCTGCGCCGCGGGAGCCCGGCACCGGACTCATGGCAGGCCGCCCGCCCGCTGGCCAACCGCTTCCACGGGCCGCGCTTGCTGCGGCGGGTATCGGGGTATGCGCTGGACGCGCTGGGAGGCGAGGAACCCTCGCCGTCACCCGAGCCGCCCGGCTGCGACTCGTGCCGCTGCCCACCACCCGCGCGCTGGCCCTGGTGCCGTTCGCCTCGGTCGACGCCGCCCTCAGGTCGGTGCACGACCTGCTGAGCAGCGGACCATCGGCCGTTGAGCTGATGGACCGCGAACTGATCGATCCTGCCAACCGCCCGCCGGCAGTGCGCGCCCTGCTGGGCGGAGTGATCGACGCGCAGGCGCTGCTGATGGTGGAGTATTCGGGCGAGGACGACGAGGTCGCCCGGCGCCTGGCCGCGTTGGGGGGCGAGGCCCAGCGCTTCCGCTCTGTCGAGGAGCAGGCCGCCGTGTGGGCCGTGCGTCGCACCGGGATCGCGCGGGCGCTGAAGGGCGTCGCCGGTCCGGGAGACCCGCGTCCGGTGGCGTTCATCGAGGACCCCGCTGTGCCCCCGCAACGACTGGCGGACTTCGCCGCGGCGGTCCGCGCCCTGCTGCACGAAGAGGGTGTCCCGGCGGTCTGGTATGGGCACGCGAGCGTCGGGTGCCTGCACATCCGTCCCCTGATGGATCTGCGCCTGCCCGGGATGGTCCCGCGCCTGCGGCGGATCACGGAGGCGGTGGCCGAGCTGGTGGGGGCGGCGGGCGGTTCGTTGTCGGGGGAACACGGCGACGGACGCCTGCGCAGCGAACTGCTGGGAAGGATGTACCCGCCCGAGACGATCGCGGCGTTCGCCACGCTCAAACGGCTGGTGGATCCTCACGGTCTGCTGAACCCGGGAATCCTCACCGATCCCGAGCCGCTCGATGCGGGGCTGCGCCTGGCGGCCTCTCCCCCCCGCCGCCCTCACCGAACCGCGATCAGCTTTGCCGCCGAGGGCGGCCTGGCGCGCGCGAGTGAAGCCTGCAACGGCAACGGCGCCTGCCGGGCGGATGTGGGCGCGATGTGTCCCAGTTACCAGGCCTTGGGGGACGAGCGTCATTCCACCCGGGGACGGGCGGTGCTGCTGCGCTCCGCCCTCGAGGGAAGATTGGAGGGCGGCCTGGCGAACCGCGAGCTGCACGAGGCCCTGGAGCTGTGCCTGGGCTGCAAGGCGTGCGCCGCGGAGTGCCCCGCCCAGGTGGACATGGCCCGGTTCAAGGTGGAGGCCCTCGCCCACCGCTGGGCCCACGGGCGGGTGCCGCTGAGCGTGCGGGCGCTGGCCGAAACCCACCGCCTTCTGGCGCTCGGCGCGCGGGCGCCGCGTCTGTCGGCGGCCCTCGCCGTCCTCGCCGGGCGCGTGGGGGGGGGGCGCCCGCCGGCGCCGGTCGCCCCGTGGCGCCCGCCGACAGCCGAGGGCGATGGCCCGCGGGTCGCCGTGCTCGCCGACACCTTCACCCGCTTCCTCGAGCCGTCGGTGGGAGACGCGGCGGTGCGCGTCCTGAGGGCGGCGGGAGCCCGCGTGGAGGTGGTGGTCCCCGGCTGCTGCGGCAGACCCCTGCTCAGCCAGGGCTTCGTCGAACGAGCCCGGCGCACCGCCGCCAGCACGATCGCCCGTCTGGCGCCCCTCGCGGCCGCCGGCGTGCCGATCGTGGTGCTGGAACCGTCCTGTTGGTCGATGCTGTTCGACGATGCGCCCCGACTGATGACCGATGCGGCCGACGCCCGGGCGGTGGCCGGCGCGCTGACCAGCGTTGAGGCCGCGTTGGAACAACTGGGCGCCGGCGACCGCTTTCGTTCATCCGACGCGGCGGGACGGACCGTGGTGCACCGGCACTGTCACGCTCGCTCCCTGGGAGGCGACGGCGGGGCGCCGACGCTCGGCGGGCTCAGCGGGGGCGGCTGCGCCGATTCCGATGCGGGCTGCTGCGGCATGGCCGGCGGTTTCGGCTACCGTCATCCCGAGCTGGCGCGCATGATCGGCGAGCACCGTTTCGCGCCGGCGGCCCGCGGGGCCAACGCCCTGGTGGCCGCGGGGTACTCCTGTCGCGAGCAGGCGCGCAGAATGACCGGGCGCAGTGCGCTGCATCCGGCCGAATATCTGGCGACGTTGTTAGCCTGACTCGCCGTCCGTCCCCACCGGGACGGACGGCGTCCGAACGGCGGGCGAAGGGAACACGATGATCCGGGCACAACGCGGGCAGATCGGCATACCCGCGCGATCCCTCAACGGCCTGTTGCTCATCTGCGTCGGCCGTCTCGGATGGCCCCTCCCGCGTCTGGTCGTGCTGCGCGTGCACGGTCGACGCACGGGACGGCTCCATCGCACGCCCCTGCTGATTCTGCCCCACGCGGGGGAGCGCTACCTGGTGGCCCCGCGCGGGCGGACCTCCTGGGCGCTCAACCTACGGGCCGCCGGCTGGGGCGAGCTGTTGCGCGGGCGCCGACGCGAGCGGATCGCCACCATCGACGTGACCGGCGCCGAACGCGAGGAGGTCCTGGCGGCCTACCCGCGCTCCTACGGCTGGCTGACCCGTCGCCTGTTCGGGGTCGAACGGCGACCGGATGCCCAGACGATCGCGGCGATCGCCGAACGGCATCCGGTGTTTCGCCTGGAGGCGCGCCCCTGAGGGTCCCGCGCCGAACGACGGAGGGCCGCCCGACGGCGGCCCTCCCCGATCATCGACCCGCGGTTCCTCTGCGAGCGTCTACTCGCCGCCGCCGATCTTCTTCTTGATCTCCTCGGCGATCTGAGCCGGCACCTCGGTGTAGGAGTGGAACTGCATCGAAAAGGTCGCCCGCCCCTGGGTCGCCGAACGAACCGAGGTCGCGTAGCCGAACATCTCCGACAGCGGCACCTGGGCGTTCACCACATCGGTGGTGCCCCGGCTGTCCATCCCACCGATCCGGCCGCGGCGCGAGGTCAGGTCGCCGACCACCGTGCCGACGAACTCGGTCGGCACCGTCACCTCAACCGCCATCAGCGGTTCCAAGAGCGTCGGGCTGGCGCGCTTGACCGCCTCGCGGACCGCCATCGAACCGGCGATCTTGAACGCGATCTCGGACGAGTCGACCTCGTGATAGGACCCGTCGACCAGCTGAACCTTCACATCCACCATCGGGTAACCGGCGACGACGCCGGTCTCGAGCGCCTCCCGGATGCCCTGGTCGACCGCCGGGATGTACTCCTTCGGGATCGCTCCACCGACGATCTTGCTCTCGAACTCGTAGCCCTTGCCGGGCTCGTTCGGCTCGACCGCGACGTACACGTGACCGAACTGGCCGCGCCCACCGGTCTGGCGGACGAACTTGCCCTCCACCTTCTCGACGCGCTTACGGATCGTCTCGCGGTAGGCGACCTGCGGGGCGCCGACGTTCGCGTCGACGTTGAACTCGCGCATCAGCCGGTCGACGATGATCTCCAGGTGCAGCTCGCCCATACCTTCGATGACGGTCTGGGTGGTCTCCTCGTCGGTGTGCACCCGGAAGGTCGGGTCCTCGTCCGAGAGGCGCTGCAGGGCGGTGGAGAGCTTCTCCTGGTCGGCCTTGGTCTTCGGCTCGATCGCGAGACCGATGACCGGCTCGGGGAACGTGATCTGCTCGAGCACGACCGGGTTGTCCGGGTCACAGAGCGTGTCACCGGTGGTGGTGGTCTTCAGACCGACCGCGGCGACGATGTCGCCGGCCGAGATGCTCTCGATGTCCTCGCGGTGGTTGGCGTGCATGAGCAACAGCCGACCGATGCGCTCCTTGCGGTCCTTGGTGGCGTTGATCACACCGGAACCGGAGGAGACCGAACCGGAGTACACACGCAGGTAGGTGAGCCGACCGACATACGGGTCGCTCATCACCTTGAACGCGAGCGCCGCGAACGGGGCGTTCGGGTCGGACTCGCGGGTGACCTCGTTCTCGGTGCGGGGCTCGACGCCGGTGGCGGCGGCAACATCCAGCGGCGACGGGAGCAGATCGACGATCGCGTCCAGGAGCGGCTGGACACCCTTGTTCTTGAACGAGGAACCGCACAGGACCGGGGTGACCTGGATCGCCAGCACACCCTTGCGCAGGGCGGCCAGGAGGCGTTCCGGCGAGATCTCCTGACCGTCCAGGTAGGCCTCGGCCAGCTCGTCATCGCCGTCGGCGAGCGCTTCGATCAGGGCATCGCGGGCCGCTTCGGCCTCGGCCAACAGGTCGTCGGGCACATCGATGTATTCCACATCGTTGCCCAGATCGTCCTTGTAGATGCGGGCCTTCATCTCGATCAGATCGATGACGCCCTTGAAGTCGGCCTCGGCGCCGATCGGCAGCTGCATCGCGACCGCGGGCGCGCCCAGGCGCTTGCGCATCGTCTCGATGGCGCCGGCGAAGTTCGCCCCGATGCGGTCCATCTTGTTGACGTAGGCGATCCGCGGAACGCTGTACCGATCGGCCTGCCGCCAGACGGTCTCGCTCTGCGGCTCGACGCCGGCGACGGAGTCGAACACGGCAACGGCGCCGTCGAGCACGCGCATGGAGCGCTCCACCTCGATGGTGAAGTCGACGTGGCCCGGGGTGTCGATGATGTTGATCTGGTGCTTGTTCCAGAAGCAGGTCACCGCGGCACTGGTGATCGTGATGCCGCGCTCCTTCTCCTGCTCCATCCAGTCGGTCGTAGCGCCGCCGTCGTGAGTCTCGCCCAGCTTGTGGTTGACACCCGTGTAGAACAGGATGCGCTCGGTCGTGGTGGTCTTGCCGGCATCGATGTGCGCCATGATGCCGATGTTGCGGACCTTGCTCAGGTCGGTGAGCACGTCTTGTGCCACGAGGGTTCCTCCAGAGGTGGGGGTGGGCGTTGGGGTGTTGGCGGACCAGAGCCGGCCGCTGAGCTTGTCGAGGCGTCCGGACAGCGGGGACCGGGCCCTTCGACAAGCTCAGGGACCGGTCCCTGTCGAGCGATGGCTACCAGCGGTAGTGGGCGAACGCGCGGTTCGACTCCGCCATCTTGTGCGTGTCCT
>DAOKZF010000095.1:0-1226 GCA_035325785.1 Miltoncostaeaceae bacterium | reverse complement strand
GCCCGTGTAATAGAGGATGCGCTCGGTCGTCGTCGTCTTGCCGGCATCGATGTGCGCCATGATGCCGATGTTGCGGTAGCGCTGAAGCGGGTGGGAGCGGGGCATGGAACTACTCCGGAAAGGACGGCTGGACTACCAGCGGTAATGCGAGAAGGCGCGGTTCGCTTCAGCCATCTTGTGCGTGTCCTCACGGCGCTTCACCGCGGCGCCCAGGCCGTTGGAGGCGTCGAGGATCTCGTTGGTGAGGCGCTCGGTCATCGTGTTCTCGCGACGAGCCTTCGCGTAGCTCGTGAGCCAGCGGAGCGCGAGCGTGTTGGCTCGGTGGGGCTTCACCTCGACGGGCACCTGGTAGGTGCTGCCGCCGACGCGGCGCGAACGCACCTCGAGGGTGGGGCGCACGTTGTCGAGCGCCTTCTTGAGCACCGTCACGGCGTCCTGGCCCGACTTGGCGGCCACGTTCTCCAGCGCACCGTAGACGATGCGCTCGGCGAGGCCCTTCTTGCCGTCGAGCAGGATCTTGTTGACGAGCTGGCTCACCACGGGCGCGCCGTACACCGGATCGGCGACGACGGGGCGCTTCGGAGCAGGTCCCTTGCGAGGCATTACTTCTTCTCCTTCTTCGCACCGTAGCGGCTGCGCGCCTGCTGACGATCCTTGACCGCCTGCGTGTCGAGCGCGCCGCGCACGATCTTGTAGCGCACGCCGGGCAGATCCTTCACACGACCGCCGCGCACGAGCACCATCGAGTGCTCCTGCAGGTTGTGGCCCTCGCCCGGGATGTACGCGGTGACCTCGGTACCGTTCGAGAGCTTGACACGGGCGACCTTGCGCATCGC
Source organism: Miltoncostaeaceae bacterium (assembly GCA_035325785.1). Classification (GTDB taxonomy): domain Bacteria; phylum Actinomycetota; class Thermoleophilia; order Miltoncostaeales; family Miltoncostaeaceae; genus JAVJSF01. Next base: position 390 of record DAOKZF010000095.1, on the reverse strand, counting down.
CGAGTTCGGCTTCTTCGGGGTGGTGGTGTACACGCGGGTGCACACGCCGCGCTGCTGGGGGTTCGCCTTCAGGGCGGGCGCCTTGGTCTTGGAGACCTTGGGCGTGCGACCCTTGCGAACCAGCTGCTGAATAGTAGGCACTGATTCTCCTATGTGATCCTGCACGGTGACAGGACTGCTTACATGAACAAGCATGCGCAGCCGCTCGCGCGACCGCTGACCTGCTGCCGCTCACGCGACGGGTGCAGGTATGCCGTGGGGGTATCGGCTCTGCCGAGGGACCCTGTGGCGACTCCCCCGCCGCCTGCCGTTTGCACGACGAACAGAGGTGGAACACACCAACACTCCACTATACGCGCTCGTGGGCGTGTTCCGCAATGCGCGGGTGTG
>DAOKZF010000094.1:0-6803 GCA_035325785.1 Miltoncostaeaceae bacterium | reverse complement strand
TCGAGGAACGGCAGCGATTCGATGTCGCCCACCGTGCCGCCGATCTCGACGATCACCACCTCGGCGTTCGATGCGACCGCGGCCCGGCGGATGCGCGCCTTGATCTCGTCGGTGACATGCGGAATCACCTGGACGGTCGCGCCGAGGAAATCGCCCCGGCGTTCCTTCTTGATCACCGTGTCGTAGACCGACCCGGTGGTGACGTTCGAGATCTGGCTGACGTTCTCGTCGGTGAAGCGCTCGTAATGGCCGAGGTCCAGGTCGGCCTCCGCGCCGTCCTCGGTGACGTACACCTCACCGTGCTGGAACGGGCTCATCGTCCCCGGATCCACGTTCAGGTAGGGGTCGCACTTCTGCAGCGAGACCCGCACTCCACGGGCCTTGAGCAGGGTCCCGAGCGACGCGGCGGAGATGCCCTTTCCCAGTCCGGACACCACCCCACCGGTCACAAACACGTACTTCACCGCGCCCTCGCCCACCCGGTCTCCCCTCGCCCGTCGATCGTCGATCGTCGATCGTCGGCCACTCTAGTGCACACCGCCCCGCCGGGCTGCGCGCCCCGCCCTCATCACGCGCGCCCGCGGGCCAGCAGTTCCTCAGCATGACGGCGCGCGCCCGGATCGTCCGGACCCGCACCGAGCATGCGGCACAGCTCCTGCACCAACCGCTCGCCGGCGATCGCCTCGATCGCGGTGGTCGCCACGCCCCGCTCGTCGACGTCCTTCACCAGCCGATAGTGGGCGTCGGCGGCGGCGGCGACCTGGGGCAGGTGGGTGATGACGATCACCTGCCGTCCGTCGGCCATGGCCCGCAGACGCGCCGCGACCGCGGTGGCGGTGACCCCACCGATACCCGCGTCGACCTCGTCCATGATCCACGAGGCCCCATCGCGCGCCGCGCCCACCACGTGCAGGGCCAGAAGCACGCGCGAGAGTTCGCCGCCCGAGGCGGTCGCCGCCAGCGGCGCCTCCGGGAGCCCCGGATTGGCCCGCAGCCACATCACGCAGGTTCCCACCGGCGGGTCGTCGTCGCTCTGGCCGACCTCCACCCGCAGGGTGGCCTTCGCCATGCCCAACTCGCTCAACTGCTCGCCCACCGCCCGCGCCAGGCGGGGAGCGGCCCCGCGCCGGCGCTCCCACAGCGCCGCGGCCAGGCCCCGGGCCTCATCCCGCTCGGCCGCCAGGTCCGAGGCTAGGCGCGTCAGTTCCCCATCGCCCTGGTCCAGTTGCCGCAGCCGCCCGGCGGCCTGCTCGCTCTCGCTCAGCAGCGCCGCGGTGTCGGGCGCGCCGAAGCGGCGGACCAAGCGCCGGTATTCGGCCAGGCGCTCGTCGATCCGCTCCAAACGGTCCGGCTGGCCGTCGAAATCCTGCAGGTAGGACCGCAGAAAGAGCAGCGCCTCCTGCAGCACCGCCCGCGCCCCCAGCATGTCGTGCAGCGGCCGGTTCGGCCCCGGTCGAGGCGTCGCTCCCGCGCGCGGCCGGCCGCCCGCCTCACCGGTGAACTCCAGGGCGCCGGCCGACTCGTCGGTGGGCGCCAGGGCCTCCGCCGCACCGGCCACCGCGTCGACCAGATCGCGGGCGTGGCGCAGGCGTTCGCGTTCCTGACGCAGCTCGTGTTCCTCGGCCGGATCGAGCGCCGCCGCCTCGACGGCCCGCACCAACTCCGTCAGCTCGTCGCGCATCCGCGCCGCCTCGGCCTGACGGGCACGGGCCGCCTGAAGGGCACGGCCGGTAGCGCGCAGGCGCCGATTGAGGTCGGCCAGCCGCTGGGCGGCGGCGACCGTCTCGGCCCCGGCGAAGGCGTCCAGGATGGCCAGCTGACTGGTGGCCCCGACCAGCCGGCGGTGCTCGTGCTGGGCGGAGAACCGCAGACGGGCTCGGGCGAGCGCGGCGACCGCCTCCCGCGGTGCGGCCTGCCCGTCGATCAACGCCCGGCTGCGCCCGTCGGCCGGCACGCGCCGGGCGATCACCACCTCGTGCTCATCGTCGACCAGGTCCCGCAGGGGACGCGCGGGATCGTCGTCGTCCAGCCGATCCCAGAAGCCCTCCGGCAGCGCGAGGGTCGCCTGGACGAGGGCGTGCTGCGCTCCCGCGCGCACCGCCGAGGCGTCGGCGGGCGCCCCGGCCAGAAGGCCGAGCGCCTGGGTGAGCACCGTCTTGCCGGCGCCGGTCTCGCCGGTGATGGCGGTCAGACCGGCGGGAGGGGTCAGCTCGGCCCGCGAGATGACCACCAGATCGCGGACCTCCAGCGACCGGATCACGGCCGGCCGAACTTCTCCCGGTAGCGGCGGAAGAACGACGCCTCCGGGAAGGTCGCCAGGTGCACCTGGCGTCCGCCCAGGCCGACGGTGATCGACCGTCCCGGGCGCAGGGCACCGATCCGCTGACCGTCGGCCAGCACGTCGCAGTCGCCGCTGATCGCGCTGTTGGTCACCGTGAGCAGTTCCTCAGCCCCGATGACGAGCGGTCGGGTATCCAGGTGAAAGGCGGCAATGAAGGAGATCACCATGCACCGCACCCGCCACGAGACGGTCGGACCGCCGGCGGCCAGGTTGTAGGCGGTCGAGCCGACCGGGGTGCTCAGGATCATGCCGTCGCAGCGCACGGTGGCCACCCGCTCCCCGTCGACCGCGTAGGTCAGGTCGGCCAGGCGCGATTCGCCCGAACGCAGCAGGGCGAGGTCGTTGAGGGCCCGCACCTCGCCGTCGCTCCATTCGGCGCTCAACGACGGGAGTCCCAGAACCACGTACTCGCCAGCGAGCGCGCGGCGCAGGTCGCGTTCGAGCGTCTCGCGTTCGATCGAGGCGAGGAACCCGACCCGGCCGTAGTTGACGCCGATCACCGGCGCGCCGGAACCGGCCTCGCGCGCCAGGGCGCGCAGAATGCTGCCGTCGCCGCCGAGCACCAGGATGAGGTCCTCGCCGCCGGGGCGCAGCAGTTTTCCGTCGCTCGACTGGTAGGGGGCCAGCATGCGGTGCTTGACCACCTCGGACGCCGGCACCAGGATCTCGACTCCGGCCTCCTCGAGGATCGAGATGATCGCCTCCAGGCCGGACTGGACGACCTCGGGCGCGCGGTGGCTGAGCAACAGCACCCGCTTGGCCGGCACGGCGGGGTTGACCGGAATCGGCATGTCGCTGCCGGGGACGATCGCGCTCATGCCGTCCCACGCTCGGCGTCGCGGGCGTACACGAACGTCTCGCGATTGCCCTTGGGGCCCGGAAGGCCCGAATCGGCAACCCCGTCGATGCGTCCACCGTGACGCTCGATCACCTCGATTACCCCCTGCACAGCGTCCTCCCTGGCCTGCGGATCTCGCACCACTCCCCCCGACCCGACCCGTTCCCGGCCGACCTCGAACTGAGGTTTGACCATCACCATCGCACGCCATCCGGGCGCGCAACAGGGCACGATCGCCCCCCACACCGTGCCGATTGAGATGAACGATAGGTCGCAGGTGACGAAATCGGGTGAATACGGCAGCATGTCGGCCGTCAGATGGCGCGCGTTGGTGCGTTCCATCACGTGCACCCGCGGATCCTGACGCAACCGCCAGTCGAGCTGGCCGTAACCCACGTCGACGGCGATCACCCGACGGGCCCCACCGCGCAGCAGCCGGTCGGTGAACCCGCCGGTCGAAGCGCCCAGGTCGAGGGCGTCCACGCCGTCCACCGACACCCCGAGCGCGGCGAGGGCGTTGGCCAGCTTCGTGCCGCCACGCGACACGTAATCGTCGCCGGCCGCGACGGTCAGCTCGACGTCCGCCGCCACGCGGGTGCCCGGCTTGTCGACCACCGCTCCACCAACCCTCACCTGGCCGGCCATCACGGCCGCCTGGGCACGCGAGCGGCTCTCGAACAGGCCGCGCGCGACCAGGGTCACATCGAGGCGTTCACGAACAACGGCCATCGGCGGGCACACGGGGTCGAACTCAGCTGCCCTGCAGCAGGCCGCGGGCGGGCCGATGCAACGCCTGGGCGACCCGCTCGGCGATTCCGTCCGCGGTCAGTCCGACGTCCGAGAGTAGAAGCTCGCGTTTGCCGTGCTCGACAAAACGATCCGGCAGGCCCAGGCGCAGCACACGCACCGAGTGCTCCGCCAACGCCTCGGCCACCGCGCTGCCGAACCCCGCCTCCAGCTGGTGGTCCTCAATCGTCACCAGCAGCTCGTGGCGTTCGGCCAGCTGGCGCAGCAGCGACACATCCAGCGGTTTACAGAAACGCGCGTTGACCACGGTCGGGCGCGTCCCGATTCGCGCGGCCACGCCGTCCGCCGCATCCACCGCCAGGGCGGCACCGTAGCCGTAACCGATCAGGGCGACCCGTTCGCCGCTCTCGAGGGTCTCGGAGACCCCGATCGGCACACCGCTGGGTCGCTCCGGCAGGATCGTCCCCCGCCCCGCCCCACGCGGATAGCGCAACGCCACCGGCCCGTCGAGGCGCAGCGCCGTGTGGAGCATCTCCACCAGTTCCGCCTCATCCATGGGCGCCATCACCGTCAACCCGGGGATGGCCCGCAGGTAGGCCAGGTCGAACACCCCGTGGTGGGTCGGCCCGTCGTCACCCACCAGCCCACCGCGGTCGATCGCGAAGACCACCGGCAGCCGCTGGATCGCGGCGTCGTGGACGATCGGGTCGAAGGCCCTCTGAAGGAAGGTGGAATAGATGGCGCAGACCGGCCGGTAGCCGGCGATCGCCAGTCCGCAGGCGAACACGACCGCGTGCTGTTCGGCGATCCCGACGTCGTAGGTGCGTTCCGGGAAGCGGGCCTTCATATGCTGCATGCCGGTGCCCTTGAGCATCGCGGCGGTGATGCCCACCACCCGCGGATCCCGCTCGGCCTCGGCGACCAGCGCCCGACCGAACACCTCGGTGTAGCTGGGCGGCCCGGGTACCGGCGTGCGCGCCGCCTTGCCGGAGGAGACCACAAACGGGGTCGCCCCGTGCATGGCCTCGCCGTCGCTTTCGGCCGGGGCGTAACCGCGCCCCTTGACCGTCTTCACGTGGATCAACGCCGGCCGGTCCATGCCGACCGCGGTGCGCAGCGCCCGGCGCATCGCGGGAACGTCATGGCCGTCGATCGGCCCGACGTAGGCAAAACCGAGCGCCTCGAACAGAGCGCCCGAGGAGAACCACAGGGACTTGGTGACGTCGCGCAGGTGACCGCCCAGGCCGCTGGCACCGGGCACGCGCGCCAGACCGCGCTCCAGTTCCTCGCGCACCCGGGTGAGCGCCGGATCGATCCGCGCGCGCTGGAAGAGCTTCGACAGCGCCCCGACGTTCTCGGAGATGCTCATGCCGTTGTCGTTCAGCACCACCGTGAGGCGCGACCCGAGGGCGCCCGCCTGGTTCAGCCCCTCGTAGGCCATCCCGCCGGTCAGCGCGCCATCGCCGATCACCGCCACCACGCGCTCGTCGAGCCGCCCGGAGTGGCGGGCGGCCTCGGCCAGACCGACCGCATAGCTGATCGAGGTGCTCGCGTGTCCCGCGCCGATGCAGTCGTGCTCGCTTTCCTCCCGGCGCAGGAAGCCGCTCATCCCGCCGTACTGGCGCAGGGTGGCGAAGTCCTCCAACCGTCCGGTCAGCAACTTGTGACCGTAGGCCTGGTGGCCGACGTCCCACAGGATGCGATCGCGCGGGGAGGACAGCTCGGCATGCAGGGCGATGGTCAGCTCGACCGTGCCGAGGCTGGATCCGAGATGACCACCGGTCTGGGCGACCGCCTCGATGATCGCGGCCCGCATCTCCTCGGCCAAGGCGGCCAACTGGGCGTCGTCCATCCCGTGCAGATCGGTCGGGGCGCCCAGCGTGCGCAACATGGGAAAACGAGACTCGTCTGGCATTCGGTCGAGTGTAGAGGACGCCCACGGCGGGCGACGCGCCGTGCGTCGCCCCCCACCGATCCGCGCACACGCACCCCCCTCTGCGCGGGTGCCCCCAGGCGCCCATCGCGCGCCTGGCCAATCACGCTCACCCTCACCCGATCGGCCCGGCGCACTCCGGCGACGGTGATCCGCCCGGTGCGGGGGCCGAGGGCGCGCACGATCACGCGCCCGTCGGCGAGCGCCACCTGGACCCGCTGGGCGGCGAGGCCCGCCCCCGGACGCCAGGTGGCCACCAGGCTGCGCCCGGCACGCCGAACCCGCAGGCCGCGGGCGCGCCCGACGCGGGCCGGCGGCGGAGCCGAGAAGCGGGCGACGGTCCGCTCGGAACGCACCAGGCCGTTCTGGGAGACCAACGCCACGATGTCGCGCCGGCCGCCGGGGCCGGGACCGGGTGTGAAGCGCAGCCGGCGGGTCCCCGCCCGGGCGGTGCCGATCCGGCGCGTGCCGGCGCGGGAGCGCCCGGCGCAGGCGGTGCTCTGGTTCGCGCCGCTGCGCGCGCGGGATGTGAGGGGGGGCGGTGCCCGCCCACGTCCGGCGACCCGCGCGCGCACGATCGCCGCGGGCGCCACCTGGCGGGAGACGGCCACCTCGCCGATCGCCGGGGTGCCCGGGGCGGCCTGGAGGGTGTAGGTGCCGGGCGCGGGTTTGCTCACCGCGACGAACAGCGTGGCGCTCTGATCGTCGGCGAAGGTGGCGGCGGGCGTGACGGCCTGGCCGCGCGGGCCGATCACGGTGATGCTCGGCACGCCGCCGACCCCACGCACCCGGAACGACACGCTGGCGGGGCGACCGCTGACCGCGGCGATCGCGCTCGGCCCGGCCTCGTGGGCGCGCAGCTCCTGAGCACGGGTGTCGGCCACCCGGTAGTCGTCCATATCGCAGCTCCCCAGCCAGAGGTCCACCCCGCCGATCACCGGCTC
>DAOKZF010000093.1:2406-6807 GCA_035325785.1 Miltoncostaeaceae bacterium | reverse complement strand
AGCGCGGTGATCGCCGCCTCCAGCGCGGCGGTGGCCCCCATGCAGTGTCCGTGGAGCGACTTGGTGGCGGTCACGGTGATCGCCCCGGCGTGCCGCGCGCCGAACACCTCCCTGATCACCCGCACCTCGGAGGGGTCGCCCGGTTGGCTGGCGCCCCCGTGGGTGTTCACGTGGGTCACGTCCTCCGGCGCCAGGCCGGCGTCGTGCAGGGCGGCCCGCACCGCGGCGGCCTGCGGGGCGCCGCTCGGGTCGGGTTCGGTGATGTGGTGGGCGTCGTTGCTCGACCCGTAACCGCTCAGTTCGCAGATCACCCGGGCGCCCCGCGCGCGCGCCGCGGACAGCGACTCGAGCACCAGCACCACACCCGCCTCCCCCACCAGGAAACCGTCGCGGGTGGTGTCGAACGGACGCGGGGCGCCGGCCGGATCGTCGCCGTGGTGGCTGAGCACGCGCATCGCGTCGAAGCCGGAGACGAAGTAGGGGGTGACCAGCGAGTCGGCGCCGCCGGCCAACATCACGCGCGCGTCGCCGCGACGCAGGGTGTCGAGCGCCTGGCCGATCGAGTCGCCGCCGCTGGCGCAGGCGGTGCAGACCGCCATCACCGGGCCGCGCAACCCCAACTCGAGCGACACCTGCCCGGCGCCCATGTTCGGCACGCTCATCGGAATCGAGAAGGGCGAGATGCGGTCGACGCCGCGGTCGCGCATCAGGCGGTGCTGCTCCTCGCGCGAACCGGATCCGCCGCCGCCGTTGCCGATGATCGCTCCGATGCCCTCGCCGTCGCGGTCGATCGTCAACCCCGCATCGGCGACCGCCAGGCGCGCCGCGGCGACCGCCAGTTGGGCGTAACGGTCCATCCGGCGGGCCGACTTGCGGTCCATGAAGTCGCCGGGGGTGAAATCGGATACCTCGCAGGCCATCCGCACCGCGAAGTCGGCGGTGTCGAACAGGGTGATCGGCCCGGCGCCGGACCGGCCGGCGACCACGTTGTCCCACATCTGCTCGCGGCCGATCCCGACCGGGGACACCACCCCGATGCGGGGGAGCGCCACGCGCGGGTCGTGGGCACGGCTCAGGCATCCTCCAGGGGGGCGAAGGCCAAGACGGGGTGGTGGCCGCCGAAACCAAACGAGTTGGAGAGCGCGACCCGCAGCGGGGCGGGCCGCGCGAGACCGAGCACATGGTCGACGCCGGCGCAGCCCGGATCGAGCCGGTCGACGTTGATCGTCGGCGGGACGATGCCCTCGTGCAGGGCGCGGGCGCACAGCACCGCCTCGAAGCCGCCGGCGGCGCCCATGCCGTGGCCGTGCATCGACTTGGTGGATGACACCGCAACCCGCGCGGCGCGGTCCCCCAGCAGGGTGCGGATGGCGCCGATCTCGACCGGGTCGCCGGTGGAGGTCGACGTGCCGTGCGCGTTCACGTAGTCGACGTCATCGGGGGTGAGCCCGCCCGACGCCAGGGCGGCGCGCATCGCCCCGATCTGCCAGCGGCCGCTCGGGTCGGGGTCGGTCAGGTGGTACGCGTCGGCGGTGGCCCCGTAGCCGCGCAGTTCGCAGTAGATCCGTGCGCCGCGCGCCCGCGCGTGCTCCAGTTCCTCCAACAGCAGCACGCCGGCGCCCTCGGCCGCCACGAAACCGTCGCGGTCGACGTCGAACGGGCGGCTGGCGGAGGCGGGATTGTCGTTGTTGCGCGAGAGAGCGCGGGTCGCGTCGAGGCCGCCCATCGAGAACGCGGTGATGCCGGCCTCGGACCCCCCCGCCAGCATCAGGTCGGCCGCGCCCTTGCGGATGACCGCGGCGGCCTCGCCGATGCCGTGGTTGCCCGAGGCGCAGGCGGTGACCAGGCACGATCCGGGGCCCTGGAAGCCGGTGTGGATGGCGGTGTGGCCGGTGGACATGTTCGCGATCATCACCGGCACCTGCAGGGGCGACGCGCGGTCCGGGCCGCGTTCGGCCAGGTTGTCGTCGTAGCGTTCGAAGGTCTCGCAGCCACCGTTGCCGGTCGAGATCACCACCCCGGCCCGGGTCGGGTCGGGCGGGCGCTCCAGGCCGGCGTCGGTCAGCGCCATGCCCGCCGCGACCGCGGCGAACTGGCTCACACGATCCATTCGGCGCACCGTGCGTCGGTCCAGGTGATCCTCGGGGGTGAAGTCGTCGACCTCGCAGGCGATCCGACAGCCGTGCGAGGAGGCATCGAATCGTGTGATCGGGCCGCCGCCGGAGCGGCCGGCGAGCACACCCTCCCAGGTGGCGTCCAGGCCGGTTCCGAGGGGACTGATGATCCCCAGACCGGTTACCACCACTCGCCGCTGTTCTGTCATATCCGCAAGCCCCCGTCGACCGACAGCACGCTACCGGTGATGAATGATGCCGCGCCGGAGCAGAGGAAGGCGACCGGGCCGGCGACGTCATCCGGTTCGCCCAGACGGCCGAGGGCGGTCGCCCCGAGCAGGTGCGCCCGGTGTTCCTCGCCCAGCACGTCGGTGAGTCGGGTGGTGATGTAGCCGGGGGCGATCGCGTTCACCCGCACACCGGCGGGGCCGGCCTCGCGCGCGAGCGTGCGCACCAGGCCGAGCATGCCGGCCTTCACCTGGCCGGCGTTGCCCTGCAGACCGACCACCGACGAGAGGGCGACGATCGACCCGCCGCGCCGGGCGATCATGCCCTCGAGGCAGGCGCGGGCGATCAGGAACGTGCCGGTCAGGTTCACCTGGAGCGGCAGGCCCCACGCCGCCGCATCCATGCGCAGCGCCGGTCCATCGTGCGTGGTCCCCGCGTTCGCCACCAGCGCATCCAGCGGTCCGAGTTCCCGTTCGGCGTCGGCGACCACCCGGGCGGCGGCGTCCGTTTCGCGCGCTTCGAGTTGGTGGACCGATGCGCGGCGGCCGAGGTCCCGGACCGCGCGGGCCACCTCCTCGGCGCCGTTGCGATCCTGAGCGTAGGTGAGCGCGAGGTCGAAGCCGTCGGCGGCCAGCCGTCGTGCGCAGGCCGCCCCGATGCCGCGCCCCGCGCCGGTCACCAACGCGACCGGCACGCCATGCCCTTCACCGCGGGGACGCGGGCTTCCTAACTGCGGCCCACGAAGGCGAGCAGCGGCGCCAGGTCCGCCGGCTCGCCGAGGTGCAACGCCTGCACATCCGGGCGGATGCGGCGCACCAGCCCGACCAGCACGCGCCGCGGCCGAACTCGACGAAGCCCTCGATGCCGTGGTCGAGCGCCATCTTGACGCTCTGAGTGAAACGCACCGGCGCGGTCAGCTGCTGGGCGAGCAGGGTGCGCACCTGTTCGCCGCGCTTTTCGAAGGCCGCGGTGGTGGCCGACAGGAACGGGAGCGTGGGTGCGTTGATTTTCACCGACGAGAGCGCCTCGCGCAGCCGATCGGTGGCCGGGGCCATCACGCTCGAGTGGAAGGCTCCGTCGACGTCGAGCATACGGGCCTTGATCCCGCGCGAGCGCGCCAGCTCGAGCAGCCGGTCGACGCCGCCGCGCAGGCCCGAGGCGACGATCTGCCCGGGGCAGTTGTAGTTGGCCGGCCACACCTCGCCGGCTTCGAGGCACAGCTCCTCGACCGCCTCGTCGCTGGCTCCCAGCAGGGCCGCCATGCGGCCGGGGCGGCGGGCGACGGCCTCGGTGGTGGCGTCACCGCGCGCCTGCACCAGGTTGAGGGCGGTCTCGAACGAGAGGCTCTCGGAGGCGACCAGCGCGGCGTATTCGCCCAGGCTGTGGCCGAGGGTCAGGTCGCCGCTCACGCCGTGCTCCTGCGCGACGCGCCATGCGGCAACCGACGTGGTCAGCACGGCCGGCTGGCAGTAGCGGGTGGCCATCAGGGTTTCGTGGGGGCCCTCGAAGCAGATGCGCGCCAGGTCGAAGCCGAGCACGTCATTCGCCTCCTCAAAGGTGCGCCGCGCGGTGGGGTAGGCCTCGTAAAGTGCCTGTCCCATGCCGACCTGTTGCGCTCCCTGGCCGGGAAACAACAGGGCGATCAGCGGAGGACCGCCTTACGGCCGGCGTGGCCGCGGGAGTTCGACATTCTGGGCTCCTGCCTCTGGGGACGGCCGCATGAGCGACCGCATACCCAATGATGATAGTCCTCCGGTCGACTCCGCGACAACATCGTGGCGACGGTGACGATGCCGGCGTTCAGCCGCCGCTGAGCGCCCGCCCCAATTCGCGGGCGGTGTCGCTGTCGGCGGCCAGCACCAGAACCACGTGATTTCCGGCCTGAAAGGCGAGTGCGTTGCCGTCGATGACGCCCTGCAACCAGCCGGAGCTCGCGTTCGGGCCGAGGGCCGGGGCGCCCAGATCGCTGCCACCGACGGTCTCCCTCAGCTGCGCCAGGGCGCTCCCGGCGGAGGTCGAGTCGGGCAGGAGCATGCCGACCACCAGGGCCATCCGGGTT
>DAOKZF010000093.1:2035-2396 GCA_035325785.1 Miltoncostaeaceae bacterium | reverse complement strand
TGGGTGTACTGGGCGCTCGCGACGCACGCACCATCGGGGGGCGTCAGGTTGGCCACCTGCGGTGGGGTGGCGGTGATCGTCCAGTCGGGCAGGCTCGTCGGCAGGGGATTCTCGCCCAGGGGATCGGACGCGCCAGTGGTGCTCGTCGATGCCGCCGTGGTCGTCACGGTTGTGGGTCCATCCGACCCGCCGCCGAACACGCCCGTGGCGAACATGATCACCAGCACCACCAGGGCGATCACGCCGATGCCGCCGCCGAGCAGCAGCGGTGTGGGCAGCGACCTGCCGCTCGTGGGCGGCGCGGTCGGCTCGGGCGCCGGTGGCGGGGAGCCGGCCGGCGGCGGGGGCACCGCGCCGGGGG
>DAOKZF010000093.1:0-2025 GCA_035325785.1 Miltoncostaeaceae bacterium | reverse complement strand
GGCCGCCGGTGCCGGCGGGTGGCTGTCGGAGGCTCCCGCGGCGGCGACGGCGGCGGCGAGCTCGTCGATCAGCGCGCGCGCGGTGGGCGGTCGGTCGGCGGGCGTCTTGGCCATGCCGCGCATCAGAACCGCGTCGACGCCGGCGTCCAGACGCGGGTTCACCTCGGATGCCCGCGGCGGTTCGTCGTTGACGTGGGCGAAGAGCGCGGCGGTGCGGTCCTCGTGGGGAAACGGCACCCGGCCGGTGAGCGCCTCGAAGGCCAGGCAGGCGAGGGCGTAGCGGTCGGCGGCCGGCGTGACCTCGGCCCCCCGGATCTGCTCCGGCGACACGTACTCGAGCGTCCCCATCCACACGCCGGGAGACGTGAGCCGGGTGGCGGAGATCGCCTTGATCAGGCCGAAGTCCGACAGGTAGGCGTGGTCGGCGGGCCCCATCAGGATGTTGGCCGGCTTCACGTCGCGGTGAACCATGCTCTGCGCGGCCATGTAGTCGAGCGCGTCGGCGACCTGGCGCAGGATCTCGAGCGCCCGTCGGGCCTCGATGCCGCCGGGTGCGCGCATCAGGCCATCCAGCGATGGCCCATCCACGAACTTCATCGCCAGATAGAGGACGCCCTCGGCGTCGCCCGCCTCGTACACCGGGATCACATGCGGGTGCTCCAGGTTGGCGGCGGCGATGCCCTCGCGCGTGAACCGCTCGCGGTAGTTGGCATCCGACGAGAGCTCCGGCGAGACCACCTTGAGCGCCACGGTCCGCTGCAGCGACAGCTGGGTGGCGCGGTACACGACCGCCTGTCCTCCGCGACCGAGTTCGGACTCGATGCGGTAGCCCTCGATTTCCCGTCCGATCAGTGGATCCACGCGCGCCAGACTATGCGATCCCCCGGCCGGTCGCGGCCACCGCGTGCGATTCTGTGTGCGCCGTCCCGCGTGCCGTGGAGTGATCGTGGTTCCTCTGATTCCGTTGCGTCATCTGTTCGACAACCCCGAGCGGGCCGGGGCGCGTCTGGCACCCGACGGGCGGCGGTGGTCGTTCCTCGCGCCCCGCGACGGCGTGATGAACGTCTGGGTCGCCGACCTGGAGGGCGGCGAGCCCTGGCCTGTCACCGACGACCGCCACCGCGGCATCCGGGCGTACCTGTGGTCGCGCGACGGCGAGCGGATCATCTACCTGCAGGACCAGGGGGGTGACGAGAACCACCACGTCTACTGCGTGCCGGCCGACGGCGGCGGGCGGGCGCGCGATCTGACCCCCTTCCCCGGCGTGCGGGCCGGGCTGATCGCCGCTCCGCGTGCCACGCCACGCCACCTACTGATCAGCCTCAACCTGCGCGACCGGAGTCTGTTCGACGCCTACCGTCTGACGCTCTCCACCGGGCGCCTGACGCTCGTGGGCGAGAACCCGGGGAACATCCTCGGCTGGCAGGAGGATCGCGCCGGACGGGTGCGGGCGGCGGTCGCCCAGACCCCGAGCGGGGACCACCGGCTGCTCGTGCGCGAACGGGAGGACGCGCCGCTGCGCGTGGTGGCCGAGTACGCCAACGAGGACGGCGGCCACCCGTTCGCGTTCACTCCCGATGGGTCAAAGCTGTGGGTCGGCTCGGCAAAGGGGGCCGACCGCCTGCGGCTGGTGGAACTCGATCCGACCGACGGCGGCGAGCGGGTGATCGACGAGGATGCGGTCGCCGACCTGTCCGGCCCGGTGATCTCCGGCCTGACCGGCGAGCTGTTGGGGGCGGTGTACCTGCGCGATCGCGTGGTGATGCACGCCTTCGGCGAGCGCTTTGGGCGCGACTGGGAGGCGCTGGGGGCGCTGCACGACGGCGATCCGCACATCGTCGGCCAGGATGCCGCACAGACCCGCTGGATCGTGACCTTCAACGATGATCGCGACCCGGGGGCGACCTACCTGTACGAGCGGGATACCGGCGCGCACCGGTTCCTGTACCGCTCGCGTCCGTGGCTGGAGCCCGAGCATCTGGCGCCGATGCGCCCGGTCACGATCGCATCGCGCGATGGGCTCAC
>DAOKZF010000092.1:0-6933 GCA_035325785.1 Miltoncostaeaceae bacterium | reverse complement strand
CCGCCGGTTCGCGCTGGGTGAGCTGCTGGGCGACATCTCGCGCCACCTGCTGCTGATGACCGCGACCCCCCATAACGGCAACCCGAGCGACTTCCAGGTGTTCCTGAGCCTGCTCGACCGCGACCGCTTCGCCGGGCGCTACCGCCCGCAGGTGCACAGCGACGACACCACCGGCCTGATGCGCCGCATGGTGAAGGAGGACCTGCTCACCTTCGAGGGCAAGCCCCTCTTCCCGGAGCGGATCGCCGAGACCGTGCCGTACCGGCTCACCGCGCCCGAGATGAACCTGTACCGGCTGGTCACCGAGTACGTGAAGGACGAGATGAACCGCGCCGACGCCCTGGGCGGCGCGCGCCAGCGGACGGTCGGTTTCGCCCTCACCGTGCTGCAACGCCGCCTGGCATCCAGCCCGGCCGCGATCCACCGCTCGCTGGTGCGGCGCGCCGAGCGGCTGGAGCGGCGCCGTCAGGATCTGCTGGCCGGGCGGGCGGTGGTCGATCCGCCGCCGGTGCCCGACCGCAAACTGGACGAGGTGGACGACGACGATTTCGCCGCCGCCGAGTTGGAGCAGCGCGAGGACGAGCTGGTGGATGCCGCCACCGCCGCCCGCACCGCCGAGGAGCTCGAGGTGGAGATTCGGGCGCTGCGCGGTCTGATCGCGGTGGCGCAGAACGTGCTGAATCAGGCCCAGGACCGCAAGTGGGAGCAGCTGAGCACGATCCTGCACGACGAGGTGCTGGCCGCCCGCCGGAACGACGGCGCCCGACGCAAGCTGATCGTGTTCACCGAGCACCGCGACACACTCGAGTACCTGCAACAGCGGATCGCGGCCCAGGTGGGTCGCCCGGAGGCGGTCGTCACGATTCACGGCGGCGTGGCCCGCGCCGAGCGCCGGCGCGTCACCGAGGAGTTCACCCACAACCCCGCGTGCTTTGTGCTGGTGGCCACCGATGCGGCCGGCGAGGGCCTGAACCTGCAGGCCGCCCACCTGATGGTCAACTACGACCTGCCGTGGAACCCGAACCGCATCGAGCAGCGCTTCGGGCGCATTCACCGCATCGGCCAGCGCCACGTCTGTCGCCTGTGGAACCTGGTGGCCGAGGACACCCGCGAGGGCGACGTGTTCCAGCGGCTGTTGAGCAAGGTGGAGGAGCAGCGGCGCGCCTACGGCGGCAAGGTGTTCGACGTGCTGGGGGAGGCGTTCGAGGAATACCCGCTGCGCGGCCTGCTGCTCGATGCGATCCGCTACGGCGACGATCCGGCCCGCGCGGAGGAGATGAACCGAGTGATCGACTCCTCGGTGGCGCGCGGCATCGACGAGTTGCTGCGCGAGCGGGCGATCGCCTCACCGGCCCTGAGCGAGAGCGACCTGGGCGCGTTGCGCGAGCGCATGGACGAGGCCCGCGCCCGGCGCCTGCAGCCGCACTACATCGAGGCCGCCTTCCGCGAGGCGTTCCGCCGGCTGGACGGGCGGCTGCGCCGACGCGAGGCCGGGCGGTTCGAGATCCTGAACGTGCCGGCGGCCGTGCGCGAACGCCGGCGCGGGGCGCCGATCGCCACCCGCTACGAGCGCATCACCTTCGATCCGCAGCGGGTCGAGCACCCGGGGGCGGCGCGCGCCGAGCTGATCGCGCCCGGGCATCCGCTGCACGACGCGGTGATCGAGGCCACCCTGGAGCGCTGGGGGGCGCTGCTGGAGCGCGGCGCGGTGCTGGTGTCGAGCAGCTTGAGCGAACCGCACCTGCTGGTCGGCCTGCGCCAGGAGGTGCGCGACAGCACCGGGGCGGCGGTGGCGGGCCGGTTCAGCTACGCCTACGTCGCTCGCGACGGCACGGTGACCGAGGCCGGCCCGGCCCCCTACCTGGACTGCGTCGGCGCCGATGCCGCGACCGCGCAAGGGGCGCAGGCTGAACACGCCTGGCTGGCCGAGGCCGAGCGGCGCGCGCGCAGTTGGCTGATCGCCGAGCACATGGCGCAGTTTGAGCACGAGGCCACCGCCCGGCGCCGGGCGGAGCTGGAGCGTGTGCGCGACCAGGTGAACCACCGCCTGATTCAGGAGCGGGAGCGCCTGAGCGCCGAGGCGGTGGAGGCGGGCCAGCAGGCCCGCGCCGGTGGCACGCCGCGCCGTTCGGCGGCCACCCTCGATGAGCAGGCGGCCGAGTTGGAGCGCCGGCGGGTCGCCCGTCTGGCGTTGTTGGAGCGCCAGTTGAGCATGCACCCCCTGCCGCCCGCCATCGTGACCGCGGCCCTGGTGCTGCCGGCGGCGGCCGGCGCGCTCGAGCCCGCAGAGGGGGAGCGGGCGCCGGCGCACGCCGTACCCGACCCCGAGGTTGAGCGGCGGGGGGTCGAGCGGGTGATGGCCGTCGAGCGGGCCCTGGCGCGCACCCCGGTGGAGCAGGCGTTCAACAACCCGGGCTTCGACATCCTTTCGCGCCCAGCGCACGGCGATCCGCTGCGCATCGAGGTGAAGGCGCGCGTGGCCGGTGCCGATGGGTTCTTCATCACCCACAACGAGGTGGTGACCGGTCTGAACAGCGCTCCGCGCTACCGGTTGGCGCTGGTGAGCGTCGACCCGCGCGGCCCCGCGCACGATGCCGTGCGCTACATCGACGAACCGTTCACCGGGTTCGACGCGGGTGGCTTCGACGTGGCCAAGTACTACGCCCGCTGGGATGAAATGTGGGCCCGCGGGCGCGACCCGTTCTGACCCGAGCCGTAACCACCACCGCAGGAGAGGCACCCCAGTGAGCGAGCAACCGGCGCGACCCAAGTTGATCGAGGTGGCGCTGCCGCTGGAGGCGATCAACCGCGAGGCGGCGCGCGAGAAGAGCATCCGCCACGGGCACCCGTCGACCCTGCACCTGTGGTGGGCACGCCGCCCGCTGGCGGCCGCCCGGGCGGTGCTGTTCGCCCAGTTGGTCGATGACCCGTCCGCCCACCCCGACCGTTTCCCCACCGAGGCCGCCCAGCGCGCCGAGCGCGAGCGCCTGCACGCGCTGATCGAACGCTTGGTGGTGTGGGAAAACAGCAACGACCCCGAGCTGCTGGCAGAGGCGCACCGCGAGATCGTGGCCTCCACCGACGGCCACCCGCCGGCCATCCTCGACCCGTTCGCCGGCGGCGGCACGATTCCCCTCGAAGCCCAGCGGCTGGGCCTGGAGGCGCACGCCAGCGACCTGAACCCGGTGGCGGTGCTGATCAACAAGGCGCTGATCGAGATTCCGCCCCGTTTCGCCGGCCGGGCACCGGTACACCCAGGGAGCGCCGACGAGCGCATGGAGTGGCCCGGCGCCAGCGGCCTGGCGGCCGACGTGCGCGCCTACGGCGAGTGGATGCGCGATGAGGCCGAGCGGCGCATCGGCCACCACTACCCCAGAGCCACCCTGCCCGACGGCACGAACGCGAACGTGATCGCCTGGATCTGGGCGCGCACCGTCACCTGCCCGAACCCGGCCTGCGGCATCGAGATGCCCTTGGTGCGCTCGTGGTGGCTGGGCAAGAAGAAGGGCAAGGAGGCCTGGGTGCAGCCCCTGGTGGTGCCCGACGCCACCCATCCCAGTGGGCACCGGGTGCAGTTTGAGATCGGCCACGGGCGCGACGGCGCGCCGACCGCCGAACGCGATGGCACGGTGGGCCGCAGCGGCGCCCAGTGCATCGCCTGCGGCGGCGCCGTGCCGCTGAAGTACGTGCGCGAGGAGGGGCGGGCGAAGCGGATCGGGGCCCGGCTGATGGCGGTGGTGGCGGAGGGCACCCGTCAACGGGTGTACCTGCCGCCCGATGAGGCGCAGGAGATGGCGGCGGCAGTCGGGGACGTCGAGGGGCCGGGAGGCACGCTGTTCGACTGGCCCGGACGGATCAATGTTGTTCGGTACGGACTAACGGAATTCAGTGACCTGTTCACCAACCGCCAGTTGCTGGCGCTAACCACGTTCAGCGATCTGGTGGGCGAGGCCCGTGAGCGCGCGCGCAGCGACGCGCTGGCCGCCGGTCTGTCCGCCGGCGACCCGATGGACGTCGGCGGCCAGGGCGCCACCGCCTACGCCGATGCCGTCGCGACCTATTTAGCGATGGCGCTCTCAAAACTCGCCGACCGCGGTTCGACCATCGTCACGTGGTCCTTGGGGAGAGAATCGACTCGCAATACGTTCTCCCGCCAGGCGCTACCAATGTCCTGGGACTTCGTCGAGCCGAACCAATTCGCTCGGGGCACTGGAAGCTGGGCGGGAGGTCTGGAGTGGACCGTTGAGTCGCTGGAGGGCATTCCCGAATCGAGTATCCCGGGCATCGCAACTCAAGCGGACGCCGCGACGCTGCTTGCATCGCAAATGCTGCTGTCAACCGATCCGCCCTACTACGACAACATCGGCTACTCCGACCTGTCGGACTTCTTTTACGTCTGGCTGCGGCGCGCACTTCGGGATGTCCATCCGGAGCTCTTTTCCACGCTGTTGGTGCCGAAGGCGGCTGAGCTGGTGGCGAACCCGTATCGACACGACGGCAAGGAGGGCGCACGGCAGTTCTTCGAAGAAGGCTTCCGCGCGGTGTTCGACCGCGCGCGCGAGCACGCGCGCGCCGACCTCCCGATCACCGTCTACTACGCCTTCAAGCAGTCCGAATCGGGGGACGACGGCAGCGCCTCCACCGGCTGGGAGACGCTGCTGGAGGGGATGATCTCCGGTGGCTGGGCGATCACCGCCACGTGGCCGCTGCGCAGCGAGCTTTCGAATCGCATGCTCGGTCAGGGCACCAATGCCCTAGCCAGCTCGATCGTGCTCGCCCTGCGCCCCCGCCTCGCCGGCGCCGCCACCGTCGACCGGCGTGGGTTCATCACCGCCCTGCGGGCCGAACTGCCCGCGGCGCTGCGGCGCCTGCAGCAGGGGGCGATCGCCCCGGTCGACCTGCCTCAGGCGGCGATCGGCCCCGGCATGGCGGTGTTTTCGCGCTACGCGAAGGTGCTCGACAGCGACGGCGCCCCCATGAGCGTGCGCGCCGCGCTGGTGGCGATCAACGACCTGCTCGACGAGGTGCTGAGCGAGCACGAGGGCGACTTCGACGCGGCCACCCGCTTCGCCCTGGCCTGGTACCGCCAGCACGGCTACGCCACCGGCGCCTTCGGCGACGCCGACAACCTGGCCCGCGCGCGCAACACCAGCGTCGACGCGATGGCGCGCGAAGGCATCCTGACCAGCGCCGCGGGCAAGGTGACCCTCCACAGACCCGCCGCTCCACCCGCCGACTACCGCATCACCGACGACGAACGCCTGGGCGTATGGGAGACCCTGCACCACCTGATCGGAGTGCTCGAACAGGACGGCGTCGCGGCCGTCGGCGCCCTGCTGGGCGCCGCCGAACAGCGCCCCCAGGGGCCGATCGACCCCGACCAGGTCAAAGACCTGACCTTCCTGCTCTTTCGCATCGCCGAGGAGCAGAAGCGCACCGCCGACGCGCTCAGCTTCAACCAGGTGGCCACCAGCTGGCCCGAGATCATCGCCGCCGCGCACAGCGCTGACCACTCCGGCGAACAGACCACCCTGGCCCTCGAGGAGGACTGACCGATCGGCTTCCAAACCCCCCTCTACGAACTGCCGAAGTACCTCGAGTGGACGCGCGAGGGGGTGATTCAGCTGCCCGACTTCCAGCGCGGCTACAAGTGGGATGACGAGCGCATCCGCGCGCTGCTGGTCACCGTGCTGCGCGGCCATCCGTTGGGGGTGGTGATGCTGCTCGAAACCGACAACGACCAGGTGCGCTTCAAGCCCAAGCCGCTCGACGGCACCGACGTGCCCACCGGCACCGAGCCGAAATATCTGCTGCTGGACGGCCAACAGCGGCTCACCTCGCTCACCCAGGCGCTCACCGGCGACGGGGTGGTGGCCACCACCGACAGCCGCGGCAAACTGATCGACCGCCGCTACTTCATCGACATCGAGCTGGCCCTGGAGGGCGAGGAGCGCATGGACGAGGCGGTGATCTCGCTGCCGGCCAACGGCGTCCTGCGCAGCGACTTCGGTCGTACGGTCGACCTGGACGTCTCGACCGGCGAGCTGCAGCGCGCGGCCCGCCTGTTCCCGGCAAACCTGCTCCTGTCGGGCGACGCGTTCGAATGGCTGATCGAGCTGGGCGACGGCGCCGCCGCGAAGGCGTTCAACGAAACGATCATCAAACGCGCGACCGGCTACAGCATCCCGGCCATCCAACTGGACACCGCCACCAGCAAGGCGGCGGTCGCCACCGTCTTCGAAAAGGTCAACACCGGCGGCCTGGCGCTGAACGTATTCGAGCTGCTCACCGCCACCTTCGCCGGCGACGCCAACTACTACGCCGAGCACGGCACCGACTTCCGCCTGAACGACGACTGGCAGGAAACGCAACGGCGGTTCAAGAATCGACCGGTGCTGAGGGAGCTGGAGAACACCGACTTCCTGCAGGCGGTGACCCTGCTTGCCACCCGCAAACGCCATCTGGCGTCCACAAGCTCCAAGCCGCCGGCGATCTCGGGCCGCCGTGAGGACATACTGAAACTCACGTTGGACGACTACCGCGAGTGGGTCGAACCGCTGCGCGAGGCGTTCCTGTGGGTGGCCGACTTTCTCGCCGACCGCCACATCTTCACAACCCTCTTCGTGCCCTACGTGAAGCAGCTGGTGCCACTGGCGGCCATTCGGGCGGTCCTGGGCGACCAGGCCAACCTGTTGGGGGTGAGCGAGCGCATGGTGCGCTGGTTCTGGTGCGGCGCGCTCGGCGAGCTGTACGGCGGCGCGATCGCCACCCGCTTCGCGCGCGACGTCGACCAGGTGCCCGTGTGGGCACTGGGCGAGCCGGGCGCACCCGAGCCCAACACGATTCGCGACGCGAACTTCGTGGAATCGCGCCTGCACTCGCTGCGCACGCGCAACGCGGCCGCCTACAAGGCGGTGTACGTGCTCACCCTCA
>DAOKZF010000091.1:3985-7038 GCA_035325785.1 Miltoncostaeaceae bacterium | reverse complement strand
CACCGAGAGATCCAGCGGATGACGGTCGGCGTGTTCGGTCAGATCGAGCTGTTCCAACAGGGTCGCGACCCGCGCCGTGCGCTCGTCGGCCGGCACCCCGAGGTGCACCAGCGCGTAGGCCACCTCGTCGCGCACCCGCTCGGTGAGCAGATGGCGTCCGGGGTCCTGGGTCACCAGCGCCAGATGCGGGAAACGTCGCTGGGCACTCAGGTCGGTGACGACGCGCCCGTCGAGGCGCACCAATCCGTCGGCGGGCGCGTGCAGACCGGCCGCGACGCGACACAGCAGGGTCTTGCCGCAGCCGTTGGGGCCGTGGATGGCCGTGACGGTGCCGGCCGTGGCGGCGAAATCCAGGCCGTCCAGCACCGTCCGGTCACCGTGGCCGGCGCGGATACCCACCAGGGCGAGCCGCTCGCCTCCCTCCTCGGCGCGCTTCGCCGGCCCGGACGGGCCGGTTCGTGGCGCCCCGGGCGGGACGGGGACGCCGTCGCCGACGATGCGCCCGTCGCTCACCCGCAGGTGCCGGTCGACCCGTCCGCTCAGCCGTTCGCTGCGATGTTCCGCCACCACCACCGCGGTGCCGTCGTCGGCGAGGCGCCTCAGGATCGCGATCAGGTCGTCGGCGCCCCGTTCGTCCAGTTGCGAGGTGGGTTCATCCAACAGCAGCAGCGGTGGACGGCAGGCCAGCACCGCCGCCAGCGCCACCCGCTGGCGCTCCCCGCCGGACAGCTCGGCGATCCGCCGGTCGTGCAGGTGGCCGGCGCCCACCAGCGCCAGCGCCTGGCGCACCCGGGCGGGGATGTCCGCCGGAGGACAGCCGGCGTTCTCCAGGCCGAAGGCGACATCGCGGTCGACCGCCCCCAGCACCGCCTGGGTCTCGGGATCCTGGAACAGCAGGCCCGCCACCCGGGCGATTCGTGCCGGCGGGGTGCGCAGGGTGTCCAGGCCCGCCACCGACACGCTGCCGGCGATCCGCCCGCCGTGGAAATGGGGCACCGAACCGCACAGGGCCCGCAGCAGCGTCGATTTCCCGCCGCCCGATGGCCCGGTCAGCAGCAGGAACTCGCCGGCGGCGACGTCGAGGTCGACTCCTCTCAGGGCCGGGGGGCCGTCGGCGCCGTGGGCGAACCGCAGCCCACGCACCCGCGCGATCACGCTCACGCGCCCACCGCCCGGC
Source organism: Miltoncostaeaceae bacterium (assembly GCA_035325785.1). Taxonomy (GTDB): domain Bacteria; phylum Actinomycetota; class Thermoleophilia; order Miltoncostaeales; family Miltoncostaeaceae; genus JAVJSF01. The sequence goes on along the minus strand of DAOKZF010000091.1, from coordinate 5,861 downwards.
GCAGTGCCAACGAGGAGATGCCGAGGGCGAGGAGCGCTCCCAGCGCCACGATGATCGGAGCGGGCTCCCGCACCGATGACATCACCGGATAGAAGGAGTAGTCGACCCACCCGAGCGGTCCGCTCACCAGCGCCAGCGCGCCGAGGGCGACGGCCAGCATCAGCACCACCCACTCACCGGCGCGATAGCGGCGTTCGTTCACCCGGCTGCGCGGTCCGGCGGAGTAGCCGCGCGCGACCATCGCCTCGGCCAGGTCGAGGCCTCGCTCCAGGCCGGAGCCCAGCAGGGGTAGCGCCAGCGGCGCGGCGCGGCGCGCACGGGCGCTCCAGCGCCCGCCGGTCAGGTCGGCTCCGCGCAGGCGGGCCTGTTCGCCGATCGCCTGCGCGTCGCGCTCGAGGGTCGGCAACAGTCGCGCGGCGAGGGCGCAGATCAGGGCCGAGCGCGGGGCGATGCGCGCCACCTGAGCCTGCAGGCGATCGGCGTCCAGATGCGCGAGCGCCGCCCCGATGAGCACCGCCACGGCAAACAGGCGCACGCCGAGGGCGATGCCGTAGGCGACCTCCTCGACGGTGATTTCCAGATCGATGATCGGCACCTCGGGTCCCGCCCAGATGATCAGATCGCCCTCGGCCGACAGGAAGGGGTTGATCAGCGCCAGGCTGAGGCCGCTGAGCGCGCCCCCCACGAGGAACCAGCGGCTCGGGCGCCCGGGGGCGGCGAGGAAGAGCACCAGGGCGCCGACCGCCAGCGCGGCGAGCACCAGCGGTTGGTCGCAGGCGAACGCGAGCACGCTGGCCGCACCCGCGAGCGCCAGCACGGGCCCAGGAGCACAGCGACCGGCGTTCACCGCGTCGGTTGCCCGCCGCCGGTCAGCACCCGCCCGTCGCCGTCGAGCACCGCCGCGTACCGGTCGCGCACCAGGTTCGGGTCGCCCGCCAGGGCGGAGGCCGCCCGCTCGGCCGCCGGCCGGTCGAGGCCGACGACCACCGCCACCACACCGTCGGCCGGGTAGGTGCCGGAGGGCACCGCCGCGATCAGGGCCCGCGCGTCGGGCACCGCGCGCGCGGCGCCCCGCTCATCCAGGGCCATGATGTGCCCGTCGGCGATCCACGCGCTCAGCCCGGCGCCGACCGGGTCGGCGAGCGCCCGACGCCAGGCGGGCTCGCGCGCCGCCACCGCGGCATTCGTGCCCACCCGCACGCGCCAGGGGGCATCGGGGCGGTCCGTGATGGACGCGCCGGCCGCGGCGAGCGCATCGGCCAGCGGCGGGTCGGCCAGGACCGCGTCGGCGGGGCCGGTGAAGGGGGCGGGCCAGCTGCCGACCGTCGCCCAGGGGCTGGTGAGGGCCCCCCAGGGGCGGTAGTCCCACCAGGCGATATCGCCCGCCGCGAGCGGCACCTGGCGGGCGCCGACCGGCGTGAGCAGCCCGTTGTGGAACAGGAACCAGTCGCGTTGCCCGCCGGCGTCGGAGGCCCGGTCGAACATCTCGGCCACGAAACCGCCCCCGTAGGCGAGCCTCACCGGGGTGATCCCCCTCAGGGCGCGCATCACGCTTTGGTTCGGGGCCACCGGTTGGTTGAGCAGGAGCGTGGCGCCATAGTCGGCGGTGATCCTCATGGTGGCGTGCGGTTGATTGTCGCTCGCCGTCGCCTGTTCGGAGCGACGTTCACAGCCGCTGGCGAGCGCCACCACCAACACGATCAGGGCCACCAGCAGGGCATATGCGGCCCGAGGCGGGGAGCCGAACGGTCGGTGGACAAGACGCGCGCGCACGCGCTCACCCTACGCCCGTGCGCCGCGGGCGCGGTGCGGTTTCGCGCGGGAATCCCGACCCGCGGCGGATGGGGTGCGGGCGCGCGGGGGACCCGCCCGCGCC
>DAOKZF010000091.1:0-3933 GCA_035325785.1 Miltoncostaeaceae bacterium | reverse complement strand
GTGGGCCGCCGGTACCGCCCCCCCCGGGGGGGAGCCCCCCCCGCGCGGGGGGGCCGGTTGGTCGCGGTGGGGGCGCGGGCACGCCGATCTGACCGCCCGACTGGCCGATGTCGCGGTGGTGGTGGGAGCGAACGTTCAACCGGATCAGGTGGTGGCCGTGTCGGCGCGCCCGGGCCAGGAGGCGTTGGTGTACGCGCTGGCGGAGCGGGCCTACCGGCGCGGGGCGCGTTATGTGGACGTCTCCTGGTTCGATCCACGCCTCAAGCGGCAGCGATTGCTGCATGCGCCGGACGACAGCCTGGAGTGGATGCCGCCGTGGCTCGCTGAGCGCGCGAGCGCTCTGGGCGACATGGGGGCGGCCGCCATCTCGTTGAGCGGGCCGACCGCGCCCGGGTTGTTCGATGACGTCGACCCGGTTCGGGCCGGGCGGGACCGTTCCCCCGCGGTGCCGGAGCTGACCGCGGCGGTGATGGGGGCGAAGCTCAACTGGACGGTGGTGCCCTGCCCGAACCCGGCCTGGGCGCGCATGGTGTTCCCCGATCTGGAGCCCGAGGCCGCCCTTGCCCGTCTGTGGCATGAGGTGGCGCATGTCTGCCGCCTGGACGAGGACGATTCGGCCGCCGCCTGGCGGGAGCGCGACGAGCGGCTCAAGGCGGCGGCCGGGCGTCTGAACGACGCGCGCTTCGACGCGCTGCATTTCGTCGGCCCGGGCACCGACCTGACCGTCGGCCTGCTGCACACCTCGCGCTGGATTGGTGGCGGCGAGCAACGGCGCGACGGGTTGGCCCACCTGCCGAACATCCCCACCGAGGAGGTGTTCACCACCCCCGACCCGCGGCGCACCGAGGGCGTGGTGTGCGCGACCCGCCCGTTGGATGTCAGCGGCACGGTGGTGGAGGGGCTGCGCGTGCGTTTCGACGCCGGGCGGGCGGTGGAGATCACCGCCGAGCGGGGCGTCGAGGTGCTGCGCGGGCGCACGAGGGTGGACGAGGGGGCCGCGCGTCTGGGCGAGGTGGCGCTGGTGGACGGCAGCGGGCGGATCGGCCCGCTGGGGACCGTATTTTTCGACACGTTGCTGGACGAGAATGCGGCGAGTCACATTGCGCTGGGTGCGGGATATCCAGTCGGGGTTGAGTCGGCCGATGCGGCGCGTGTGAATCGCAGCGAGATTCACATTGATTTCATGATCGGGGGCCCGCGGGTGAGCGTTTTCGGGCTGCACCGGGCGGCGGAGCCCCGGGTGATACTGCGTGACGGTCGGTGGTTCACGTAGGCCGTCAGTGACATCTCGCGTCGGCGCGCCGTCAGGATGTGCCGACGGGCGACGGATAACACCCGTACACTGACGAATGTCCCTGACATCGGACGCGATGTTCTTTTTTTCGAACCGTTTCGCGCCGATGGGGCGATTAGGTTGTGGGGACTCGGTGCGATCACATCGGTGATCGCGAACTCGGATTCGGGAGGTGGCGATGTTCAAGCCCACGAGGCGATTCGCCGGCGTGGCGCGCACGGTGGCCGCGGGGCTGCTCGTCGGGGCGTTCGCCCTGGGGGTTTCGGCCTGCGGCGGCAGCGACGACGACGATCAGAAGAAGGACACCACCGCCGCATCGACGGCCGACCTCCCCGAGGGCGTCGCCCTGAACGACGAGGAGTTCAAGAAGGGCGCCGACACGTTCTTCCGCCAGTGCGCCGGTTGTCATGGCACGCTGCGCGTCGGGGCGACCGGCCCGCCGCTGCAGCCGAAGGACATGCAGCAGCGCGGTACCACGGTGCTGGAATCGATCATTACCAACGGCCTGCCGGGCGGCATGCCCCCGTGGGGTAAGGCCGGATTCCTCACCCCCGAAGAGGTCAACATCATGGCCCGGTTCGTGCAGATGGACCCGCCCGAGCCGCCCGGCCTCGACATGGACGAAATCAAGGAGAGCTGGGACCTGAAGATCCCGGTGGCCGATCGTCCGACCGCGCCGCAGACCACGCGCAACTGGCAGAACTTCTTCGGCGTGATCCTGCGTGACGCCGGCAAGGTCGCGATCATGGACGGCGACACCAAGGAACGGGTGGCGCTGCTGAACACCGGCTACGCGGTGCACATCCTGCGCTCCAGCGCGACCGGTCGCTACTTCTACGCGATCGGCCGTGACGGCAAGGTGACCCTGATCGACCTGTGGACCAAGAAGCCGACCACGGTGGCCGAGGTCAAGGGGTGCATCGACGCGCGCAGCGTCGACGGCAGCAAGCTCAAGGGTTTCGAGGACAAGTACGTCATTGAGGGCTGCTACTGGCCGATGCAGTACGTCGTCTACGACGGCCTGACGCTGGAGCCCCTGGCGGTGCAGGACGTGCCGACCGAGTCGATCGACGGCGAGGACCTCGACGAGGTGCGTATCGCCGCGATCGCCGCCTCTCACAGCGCCCCGGTGTGGGCGGTGGCCCTGAAGGAGAGCGGTTACGTCGCGATCGTCGACTACAGCAAGCCTGACTTCCCGATCACCAAGATGATCAAAGCCCAGCGCTTCCTGCACGACGGTGGTTTTGACTCGACCGGTCGCTTCTTCGCGATCGCCGCGAACGAGAAGGACCAGATCGCGGTGATCGACCTGAAGGACATGGAGCGCGTCGCCCTGATCGACACCGGCCGCAAGCCCCACCCGGGCCGCGGCGCGAACTGGGTCGACCCGAAGTACGGCCCCGTGATGGCCACCACCCACATGGGTGAGGGCAAGATGGCGATCTACGGCGCCGACCCGAAGAACCACCCGCAGTACGCGTGGAAGGTCGTGCGCGAGATCAAGCTGCCGTCCGCCGGGACCCTGTTCCTGAAGACCCACGACAACTCTCCGTGGGTCTGGACGGACGCGACGCTGGCGACCAACGAGAAGGACGCGCGCAGCATCTGCGTCTACTCCAAGCAGAAGGCCAAGCTGCACAAGTGCTGGGTGGCGACCAAGGACGGGCGCGGCGTGCACTTCGAGTACAACAAGCAGGGCACCCAGGTGTGGGTCTCCAACTGGACCAACAAGGGTGAGCTGATCATCTACGACGACAAGTCGCTGAAGGAGCTCAAGCGCATCCGTGAGCCGTGGCTGGTGACCCCCACCGGCAAGTTCAACGTGTTCAACACGGCGCACGACGTCTACTAGCCCCCTCGGGGGATCGCAGGAACCGGAAGGGCCCGCTTCGGCGGGCCCTTCTCATTGGGACGGGCAGTCCTGTTCGGGGCGGCGCGCACCGGCCACTCGCGCCCTCGGGCAACCGCACTCCCCTCGGGAGCGGGTATCGCTCAAGAGGCCTGGGCACCTTGTATCGTCGCGCACATTGTCGGGCCACCTCGGCATGCGTGCGCCATATCGATCGCGTGCGCTCATTCCATCAAGGAACATCCCCGTGAAAACAGGCTCTTCGGGCATTCAGGTGGGCAGTTGGACGGGGATGCGGCCGCATACCAGCGTGATCATCGCCAGCAGCGAGGACAGCCGCCGGTAGCCGCGAGCCCGGTGGCTGAGCAGGCGCACGGTGGAGTTCATGCCCTCCAAACGCGCGTTGGACAAACGTTGGGTGATGGCGTTGACCACCAACTCCCGATGTCGGTCGATGGTCAGGGCGCAGCGGATGAACGGGTCCAAGTCACTGGTGAGCGCCGCGAAAATCCACTCATCCAGCAGCCCCATCAGGTCGTCGAAGGTGGCGGCCTGGTACACGGCGCGCAGTTGTTCGACCAACAGCCAGGCCCGGTAGATGTCGTGGTTGTCGACCTGCAGCCGGTCGAGGATCGTGTGGTCGCTGGTGCGTAGGTTCGCGGCCCGGCGGCGTACTGCGAAGCGGGTGCCTTTGATCCACGCCGCCCGTCCCGGGTCCTCGGCACGCATGGCCTGCCAGGTCTCACGGCGGACCCGGTCGACCGCGTCGTTTGCGAGTTTGATGATGTGG
>DAOKZF010000090.1:4708-7082 GCA_035325785.1 Miltoncostaeaceae bacterium | reverse complement strand
GGGATCGGGGGACGCGACCACTCCCGACACCCGACGGCGCCGGGCGGCGCCCGAGAGGACGCGATCGTGAGCGATGAACGGCGGGGCGGCGTCGGGCGGGAACGCCTCGACGCGCGGGTGCTGGTGATGGCCGGCGTGGTCGTGCTGGGCGGCCTGATGTCGATTCTCGACACCACCGTGGTCAACGTGGCCCTCGAAACCTTCCAGCGCGAGTTCGACGCCACCTCCGCCCAGGTGGCCTGGACCATGACCGCCTACACCCTCGCGCTGGCGGCGGTCATTCCACTCACCGGCTGGGCCGCAGACCGGTTCGGCACCCGGCGGCTCTATCTGCTGGCGATCGTGCTGTTCTCGCTCGGATCGGCCCTGTGCGCCACCGCCACCACCCTCGAAATGCTGGTCGGCTTCCGGGTGCTGCAGGGCCTGGGCGGCGGCATGCTGATGCCGCTGGGCATGACGATCCTGACCCGCGCCGCCGGGCCGGAGCGCGTCGCCCGCGTGATGGCGATCATGGGGGTGCCCATGCTGCTCGCCCCGGTCTTCGGGCCGATCGTCGGCGGCTGGCTGATCGACTTCGCCTCCTGGCACTGGATCTTCCTGGTGAACGTGCCGGTCGGCCTGGCCGCGTTGGTCTACGCCGCGCTGGTGCTGCCGCGCGAGCGCGTCCGGTCGTCCGAGACGCTCGACATCGTCGGTTTGCTGCTGCTCTCTCCGGGACTGGCCTGTCTGCTGTTCGGCGTGTCGATGATCCCCGAACAGGGCACCGTGCTGGCGGCGAAGGTGATCGCGCCGGCGCTGATCGGCGCGGCGCTGATCGGCGGTTTCATCCCGTGGGCGCTCCGTCGGCGCAACCGGCATCCGCTGATCGAGTTGCGGCTGTTTCTCAACCGCAACCTCACCGCCGCGGTGATCGCGATGTTCATGTTCGCCGCGGCGTTTTTCGGTGCCATCCTGCTGCTGCCGCTGTACTTCCAACAGGTGCGCGCCGAGGACGCCTTTCACACCGGGCTGCTGCTGGCCCCCCAGGGCATCGGGGCGATGATCACCATGCCGATCGCCGGGACCCTCGCCGACCGGATCGGCCCGGGAAAGGTCGTGATGAGCGGCCTGGCGATCATCACGCTCGGCATGGCGAGCTTCACCCAACTGGGGGCCGACACCCCCCACGTGAGGATCCTCGCCGGGCTGTTCGTGGTCGGGTTGGGGATGGGCTGCACGATGATGCCGACCATGGCCGCCGCCCTGGCGACCCTCACCGACCGCAACATCGCCCGCGGCTCGACCCTGATGAACATCGTGCAGCAGACCGCGGCCTCCACCGGCACGGCGGTGTTCTCGGTGGTGCTCACCAGCCGGGTCAGCGGCATCTCCGCCACCGATCCGGCCGCCGCCCTCTCCCAGGAGGCCTCCGCCTTCGCCGGCGTCTTCATCCTCGCCGTCGTGCTGGTGGCGGCCTGCCTGATCCCGGCCTCATTCCTGCCGCGCACCGCACCACGAGCCCCGGTCGACCCGCTGGGGGAACCCGACGATTGACCGAGGCGGCCCGCCCGGCCCGTGGGTTCTCAGGGAGAGGACCACTCCTCGATCAGGAATCGTTGCACGGCCCGGGCCACCGGGCCGATCCGCCCCCGCCCGATCGGATATCCGTCCACCTCGACCACGCTCACCACGCCGGTGACCGCGCTGGTCAAAAAGAGCTCGTCGGCGGCGCGCCAGGCGCGCTCGTCGAGGATCTCCTCGCGGGCGCCGAAGCGGTCGATCACCGCGGCGCGGGTGACGCCCGGGAGCAGCCCCCGCGCGGGCGCGGTCACCGGCCGCCCGTCGATCACCGCGAAGGCGTTCGCCAAATCCGCTTCGCCGAGGCGATTCGCGTCGTCCAACAGCACCACCCGGTCGGCGCGCTCGGCGAAGCGCGCCCGCAGACGCACCCGCTGCTCGGTCTGCGTGGCGATCTTGTGTTCCCAGGCGCGTTCGTCGGGTTGCCACGCCCCGCGCAGGCTCACCGCGCGCACCGGCGGCGGCACGGCGCTCAGCGGCGCCTGGGCGCTCACCTCCACGCGGCAGCCACCGTCGGTGGGCGCCAGCAGGCCCACCCGCGCGTCGCCGGCCCGTCGGGCGACCGCCGCCAACACCCGCTCGGCCAACTCTGGGCGGGGCGGCACGGTGTGCAGCTCCCAGGCCTGGGCGGACGCCAGCAGACGGTCCAGGTGGCGCTCCAACCACGGCACCCGCCCGGTGCCGGCGCGCATCGTCTCCAACAGCGTGATGCTCATCGCGCGGGCTCCCGCGCCCCGGTGGCCGCCAGGAACGGGGCCGCCTTGGCCCAGGCCTCGGCGTGCTCGCTGCGCGGGTCCGAATCCCAGGTGACCGCCCC
>DAOKZF010000090.1:0-4616 GCA_035325785.1 Miltoncostaeaceae bacterium | reverse complement strand
CTCCATCGATCGGATTTTGGGGCAGCCGGTGACCGACCCGCCGGGAAAGACCGCCCTCAGGGCATCCATCGGGCCGGCATCATCGGCCAGGCGGGCGCTCACCCGGCTCACCATGTGCTCCACGTAGGGCGTGCTCAGATGGGCGAACAGCTCGTCCACCCGCACCCCGTCGGGCGCGGCGCAGCGGGCCAGGTCGTTGCGCATCAGGTCGACGATCATGACGTGCTCGGCGCGGTCCTTGGCGCTGTGCGCCAGGCTCTCCCACGAGCCCGCCGGCGCGGTGCCCTTGATCGGCGCGGTCTCGGCCACGCCGTCGGCCACCCGCAGCAGCAGTTCCGGGGACGCCGACACCACCGTCCCCTCCTCCAGGGCCAGATAGGCGCGGTGCGCGGGTTCCCCGGAGGCCGACCACAGGGCGCGGGCCAACTCCACGGGGTGCCGATTCCAGGGGACCGCCAGACGCTGGGCGAGGTTCACCTGGTAGCAGTCCCCGGCGCGGATCCATTCGCGCGCGCGTTCGACCGCCGCCGGATAGGCGGCGCCCGGCAGCGAGGAGCTCACCGGGCACGGGTCCGGCGCGCGGCCGGTGAGCGGTGGGGATGCCGAGCGGCGGACACCGCCCGCCCGCGCGGCGAGATCCGCCAGCCGCGCCGCGGCGCGCTCCACGTCCACGCTCACCACCGCGCCGCGCCCGCGCGCGTCGATCACGGCCCCGGTCGGATAGCGGGCGGCGAGCGCCCGCGGCGGCCCTGCGGGATACGGCACCGGCTCGGGCCGGCGTTCCAGGGGGCCGGCGAACTCGTAGCTCAGCAGCGCGACCCAGCCGCCCGCCATCGCGCTCAGCGCATCCGACGGGGCCCGCGACGGATGGCGCAGCGCCGCCCACACCGCCTCGTCGCGCACGACCAGGTCCGGGTCGGCACCCACGAGCGTGTGTCCGCGGTGGCGCGTCAGCATCGCGAACGGGCGGTCCGCGAGGGCCTCCAACAGGGCCACCGGGTCGAGCCGGCCGTCGACCGGGATGACGATCGCCGGAGCCGGGTGTGTGAGAATGTCCGGTTGGCGGTGATCGTCGAATGGGCGACGCCGCAGGGTCATAGGCACGACGCTAGCAAGCGCCCGAAAGGCGGACGATGAGGCAGACAATCGCGTTCCAGGCAACCGGCTTCAACTGCTCCCCGGTCGAGGTGGAGGTCGATCCGGACGACCCGGTCGACGAGGAGGCCCTGCCGGTGGCCCTGTTGGCGCTCGAGAGCGGCCCGAACCTGGTGCTCACCCTGCCGCTGTCGTCCAGCGACGGCGAGAACATGATGAACGCCTTCACTCAGGCGGAGCCCTACCGGCAGGAGATCCCGGACGCCGGCCTGTGGGAGCCGCAGCCGTCGGGCCTGCCCGAGGGCATCTTCTGGGCGCTTCAGCCCAATGTGGTCGGTGTGTCGGTCACCCCGCCGCAGCAGACCCAGGATGGTGTCGTGCCCCACTGGACGCTCGCGTTCGACGACCAGGATGGGGGTCAGGTGCAGGTGGCGGTCAGCGACGCGATGTGCGTGCAGATCGTGCGGTCCCTGGCCGACGTGGCCAGCGGCGAGATCGCGAACGCCGCCGACGGGCAGTAGCCATCTGTCGGGCTTTGACCGGCGCGCTCGCGGGCGCACCGGTCAACGCCGCGCGGGTGGGTCAGGCGGCGAGCGCCGCCGGGCGCGGATCGGCGGCCAGGCTGTGGACGGCCGCGGCGATCGCGTCGGGGTGGTCGGCGGCCACATTGTGGCCGGCGTTCGACACCACCCGGAAACGGGCGTGACGAATCCACGCCGACAACTCGCGCTGAGCCTCGGCGGGCACCGCGCGGTCGCCGGCGCCGGCCAGCACCACCGCCGGAACGTCAACCTGGGCCAGGGCGGCGCGCCAGTCGGGGCGCATGCCGAGCGCCTCGGTGGCCAGGGCGATCCCCTCCGCGTGCGTGCCGCCGCGTTCGCGCACCGCGCGCGCGACTCGCGCCCAGCGGTCCTCGGCGTTCACGTCCTCCTTGCGCGGGCCGATGCCCGAGAGCACCAGACCCGAGATCAGACCCGGGTGGCCCAGGGCGAGTGAGATCGCCGTCGCGGCTCCCAGCCCGACGCCAACCACCACACAGCCGCGGGCCTCTTTGGCCACCAGCCGGGCGATGTCCGAGGAGAAGTCGTCGACGCTCCACGGCCCCTTGGGGGTGGGGGAGGCGCCGTGGCCGCGCAGGTCGGGGGCCACCACCGTGAATTCGTCGCTGAGCAGGTCGAGGGCGCCGAGCATGCCTCGCCCGTCGCCGGCGATGTCGTGGAGCGCTACCAGAGGGGGACCGTCACCCTGGCGGTGAACGACGAGATCGATGGCGGGGGGAAGCGAAGGCATCGAGGCACTCCTGTCAACCACTGTGATAGACGTTCGGTGGTGAGAGTATCGCTTGACACCTCAACGGTCAAATCGTGACGGGCCGTTCAGTAAGCGGTGGGGACATCCATCCCTGCCTCGCGCTGTGCAACACCCTCACATCCGAGGAAGACCGGCTGACCGAACCCGATCACCTGGCCCGCTGGTACGTCGCGGTCGGCGTCGCATCCCGCCTGCCGGCGATCGACGAGCGCGAACTTGCGGCCGCCCGCGCGCTGCGCGACGGCCTGCGGGCCGCCCTGCTGGCCGGCGACCGTCCCGCGGTCGCCCGGCTGGCCGATCTCTGGCTCGAAGACGCCCCCGGCTGCCTGGGCGTCAACCTCCACAGCCTCGAGCCGCGATTCATCCCGGAAGAAAGCAGCCCCCACTGCCTGATGGTCCCGGCGGTGCTCGACGCGTTGGCCCTGGCGCGCGACGCCCCCGGGCGGGTGCGCCTGTGCGCCGCGCCGGGTTGTGGTGCGCTCTTCCTCGATGTGAGCCGCAACCGCAGCCGTCGCTGGTGTTCGATGGACCGCTGCGGCGCGCGGGCGAAGGCCTCGACCTACTACCGACGCCGGCGCGCCGAAGAGCGCGCCTGAACGCCCAGGCCCCGCCCGGCGGCGCTCAGTGCACCCGCCAGGCGGCGTCCACCCGGTGCAGGAACACCCCGGCGTGCTGGAGGAACTCCTGCGGACGCTCGGCCGGAACCAGGTGACCGGTGCCCGGCAGCACCACCAGCCGCGCATCGGGCAGAGCCCCCGCCATCCGCTCGGCCACCGCGACCGGAATCGGCACGTCCAACTCCCCGTGCATCACCAACGCCGGCATCGTCATACCGGCCAACTGGGCCGTGCGGTCGCTGCGGTTGGCGAGCGCCCGCAGGGCGGCGGCGATCGCGGTGGGGTCCTGGCGGCGCGCGATGCGCAGGGCGCGCTCGGCCACCGCCTCGGCGCCGGGAGCGCTCAACCGGGGCAGGTACTCCTCGAAAAAGGTGTCCACCTGGCCCAGTTCGATCGCCGTGGCCGACTCGAACCGACCGCGGCGCATCTGCTCGGTGTCGTTGTCGGCGCGGGTCGCCACCAGCATCAGGCCGGCCACCCGCTCGGGGTGGCGCGCGGCGAGGGCCAGCGCCGCATATCCCCCCATCGACACGCCGCACACCACGGCCCGCCCGGTCGTCGTCGAACGGGCGATGCGCGCCGCGACCGCGTCGGCCCACCCAACCACCGACGGTTCATCCCCACCGGTCGGAGTCGAGCCGAACCCGGGAAACTCCGGTGCGTGCACCGGACGCTCCACCGCCAACCGGGCCGCGACCGGGTCCCAGAAGGTCGCGTCCAGCGGAAACGGATGCAGCAGAACGATCGGTACTCCCATCGAGAACATCCTTCCACATGACGCGCGTGGGGGGCTACCGTAGGTCGCGTGGAAGGATCCTCCCCGGCGACCGTCGCCGCCCCCGTCCGAAGCCGGCGTGACTTCGGCGGTCTGCTGCCCGCGGGGACGCTGGTCCGCGCCGGTTCGACCACGCTCGCCGCGCTGGCGGTGGAACTGTACGCCGAGGGCGCGCTCATCCCCCTGCTGGTGCTCACCGACAACCCCGGTCCCCTGGCGCTCGACGTCGCCGACGGCGTGGTGGTGAGCGATGAGCGCGGGGGGCACTATGCCGCCGCCCCGCTCGCCGAACACCCCGGGCTGGGAATGCTGCAGGTCGACCTCTGGGTGACGCCGGCGCCCCCCGCCGACGTCCGACGACTGCAGGTGAGCGTCGCGGCCCTCTCGCGCACCGCGATCACCCGCCGTGGGGAACCGGTGAGTCGCCCGTTGAGCGGCGGACCGTGGGAGTTGACGCTCGAACTGGTGCCCGCGCGCACCGCGATCCCGCAGCCGCCGGCCGAGCCGGGGCTCGGCGACGCGGCCCCCGGAACGGCCCGCGTGCCGCTGCGCTCGCGCGCCGGCCTGAGGGACATCATCCCGATCGGCCAGGCCCGACTGGAACGCGACCGCGGCCTGTGCCTCTGGGCGCTCGAGCGGTACGAGGACCGAGGGGTGCTGTCGCTGTCGGTTCTGGGCGACGCGCGCGAGCGGGTCGCAGCGCCGCCGGTTGAACGGATCGCGCTCTGGGACGACCGCGGCCGGCACTACCGGGTGAGCGCCGCGTCGACCACGGTTCGCCCCGGGTGGGGAGAGGCCATGCTTGAGATCACCCCCGC
>DAOKZF010000089.1:0-7172 GCA_035325785.1 Miltoncostaeaceae bacterium | reverse complement strand
CCGCCCAGGGGGCCGAGCGGCACCATCGCGATCGCCCCCGGCAGCATGTAGAGCGCCGACACCGTCACCGAGGCGGCGAAGCCGTAGGTGACCAGCGAGGCCACCTCCGGCGGCAGGCCCGCGCCGGCCTGGCTGAACTGCGGCAGCACGGTGAAGATGGCGTACATCATGAACCCGCAGAACAGGGCCGCCAGGTTGGTGAACAGCACCGCCCGACGGGCCATCATGCGCATGTCGACCATCGGCGCGCGACTGCGCAACTCCACGAACACCCAGCCGACCAGCACCAGCAGGCCCCCGATGCCCATCCCGAGGGTGAGCGGAGCGGTCCACCCCCACGAGTTCCCTTCGGTGAGGGCGACCAGCACCAGAACCAGGCCGATCGACAGCAGCGTGGCGCCCGGCAGGTCGAGCTTGGCGGTGCCGTGGCGCTGGGAGCGCGGCACGAACAGGGCGGCCAGGATCAACGCGGCCACCCCGAAGGCCAGCCCGACGACCATCAGCCAACGCCAGGACACCTGGTCGACGATCACCCCGCTCATCCCCAGCTCCAGCCCGCCGCCCACGCCGAGGGTCGACGACACCAGACCCATCGCCGTTCCCAGCCGGCGGGGGCTCATCTCGTCGCGCATGATCGAGAACGCCAGCGGATAGGTGGCGCCACCGACGCCCTGCAGGGCGCGAAAGGCGATCAGCGACCAGATGTTCCAGGCGAACACCGACGCCAGCGACCCGATGACGAACAGGGTCATCGTGATCAGCAGCATCCGGTCCTTGCCGAATTGGTCGCCCAGTTTGCCCAGCAGCGGGGTCGCGACCGAGGCGGTGAGCAGGTAGATGGACACCGTCCAGCCGACCCAGGCGGCGGTCGTGTCGAGATCCTCGGTCATGCGGGGGAGGGCCGGCACGACCACCGCCTGCATCAGGGCGAAGGTACCGGTGCACATCGTGAGCGCCAGGAGGATCAACCCGGGGCGACCGCGTAACGGTCGGTGTTCGTTCATCGAGGTGCCTTGCGGTTCATCGGAGTCTCCCCGGTGGGCGATTCATATTCCGTGACGGTGCGTAAAGATAGCTACGATGGGGGGTGATGGCATCCTCCTCAACCGACGAAAACCCCGCACAGAGCGAGAGTTCTCGCCGTGGGCGGCCCCGCTCGGCGGCTTGCGACGAGGCGATTCTGACCGCCGCCTGGCGCCTGCTCGACGAGGTGGGATACACGCGCATGTCGATGGAGGGCATCGCGCGGGCGGCCGGCGTGGGCAAACCGACCCTCTATCTGCGCTACGCCGACAAGGCCGAGGTGGCCGCCGCCGCCTTCATGCGCCAACGCATCCAACGCGCCCCGGTGCCCGCGGGCGACCTGCGCGCCGACATCGCGGCCCAGCTCGACCACGTGCGCACGGTGATGATGGGCAGCGGCATGCGCCTGCTGGGCACCTGCCTGGTCGAAGAGGACCGCATGCCCCACCTGATCGATCTGCTGCGCGAGCGCAGCACCCACCCCGGGCGGGCCGTGCTGCGCGGCATCCTGGAACAGGGCATCTCGCGGGGGGAGGTCGACCCGGACGCCGACATCGATACCGCGGTATCGATGGCCATCGGCGCCTTCTACAGCACGCGCATCGGCGGGCGGCCGTTCCCGCCCGACTGGGCTGAGCGGGTCGCCGATGCCGTCATCCGCATGGTCGCTCCCCGGATGGCCTGCCCGGGTCCGGGCGCATCAGCGCCCCGGGCCGGCGCCCGAGGCCGGTGTCGCCGCGTGCGCGCGCACCGAAACGCGCGGGCGGGCACGGCGCCCGCGGGGCACCACCAACCATGCGGCCACCGCGCCGATCAGCGCGGCCCCCGCGCCGATCCAGAACGCATGCACAAAGCCCGATTCGGCCGGGACCGGCACGCCCGCCGGCTTGCTGATGGCCAGCACCACCGCGCCGGCCTGCGCGCCGATCACGCCGCCCACGGTGCGCACCACGGTGTTCATGCCGGTCGCCACCCCGGTCTCGGTGATGTCCACCGCGTCCATGATCAGCTTGGGCATCACCGCAAACGATGCGCCGATGCCGACACCGCACAGGATGAACCAGGCGGCCGGCTGCCACGGCGCCCCATGCCACAGCGCGATGCCGGCCGAGCCGAGCGCCAACATGATCATCCCCACCGTCAACGGGCCGTGCGAACCGCGTCGCGCGCCGACCATGCCGGCCGCCGGCCCGGCCAACAGAATCGCGAGCGAGGTGGGCAGCATCCAGAAGCCGGCGACGGTCACCGACGTGTCGAAACCGTAGTCCGCGAACCGGGCGAGCTGGTCGGGCAGCCCGCGCGGGAGCTGGTAGAAGGCGGGCAGGATCACCCAGACCATGTAGAGGGCGAAGCCCGACATCAGGGCGGTGATGTTGGTGAACAGCACCGGACGGCGCACCATCATGCGCATGTCCACCATGGGGCTGGCCACCCGCAGCTCCACCAGCACCCAGGCCACGAACGCCAGCAGACCGCCGGCGAACAGCCCCAGGATCGCCGGTGAGGACCACCCCCACCGCTCGCCCTCGCTCAGCGCCACCAGGGTGCAGATCAACGCCGCCGACAGGGTCACGCCGCCCCACACGTCGACGCTCGCTGAGGCCCGCACGTCAGATTCGGGTACGAAGCGATGCACCAGGATGATCGCCGCCCCCACCATCAGCGCGCTCACGACGAAGAGCCACCGCCACGACGCATGGTCGACGATCAGCCCGCTGGCCACGATGCCGACGCCGCCGCCCACGCCCAGGACGGCCGACACGATGCCCATCGCCACGTTCACGCGGGCGGGTGGGAAGTGGTCGCGGATGATCGCGAAGCTCAGCGGGAACACGGCTCCACCCAGGCCCTGGACGGCGCGAAAGGCGATCAACGAGCCGATGTTCCAGGCGAAGATCGCCCCGACCGAACCGATCAGGAACACGGTCAGACTGATCATCAACAGGCGCAACTTGCCGTGTTGGTCGCCCAGGCGGCCGAGGATGGGCGTCGAGACCGCCCCGGTGATCAGGTAGATCGTGACCGTCCAGGTCACCCAGGTGGCGGAGGTGTTGAGGTCGTGCTGAAGGGTGGGCAACGCCGGGATGAGGAACGTCTGCATCAGGGCGAAGGCCATCGCCGCGGTCAGCAGACCGGCGAGGATCCCCCGCAGCCGGCGCTCGTTGCCGGCCGGCGCGGTGGGGTGGGGGGCGCTCAGCGGGGATCCTCCAGGGCGGCGGTGAGGCGGGTCAGCGTGTCCAGCAGATGGCGGCGGTCCTCGTCGCCCAGCGCGTCGGCGATTCGCTGGCGGTGGGTGTCCAACAGCCGGGTGCCGCGTTCGGTGACTCCCCGACCGTGATCGGTGAGGAAGATCCGCACGATGCGGCGATCGCCGGTGGAGCGTCGACGCTCCACCAGGCCGTCGCGCTCCAGCCGATCGATCATTCGGCACATGCTGGGGGCCTCGACCGACTGTAGTCGGGCCAGTTCCCCCTGGCTGAGACCGTCGCCCTCGACCAAGCGCATCAGCACCCCGAAGGCCGGGGCGCCGATGTTCTCGGACGCGAGGGCGGCCTCCGCCGAGGCGCGCAGCAGGCGGGCCGCCGCCGACACACGAAAGGCGAGGTTCTCGTCCAGGTGGGAGGGGCGCGGTGGGTGAGCCATCGGCTCATAATAGTTGGTGTGCTAACGGTTTGTCGGCGACCGGCCGGCCGAGCGGCGCCACGACCGCGCACGTCGCGCCGGTCGCGGGGTGGGATCGCCGCGATTCATGCGATCGGCGTGGCGTGCCGATGTTCCGTGGGCGATGATCGTCCGTACGGCCATGAACGCCCCCGCACGCCCCGAAATGTCCGCCACACCGTTCCGATCGTGAGCGGTCGGGCGTTCACCCGTGCCCGGGTGGAACGCCTCCTGTGGCGGGCGGGTTTCGGTCCGGCGCGCGGGGAGGTCGCCCGCTGGACCCGCGCCGGGGTGCCGGCCCTGGTCGACCATCTGCTGCGCCCACGCGGGGCCCCCTTCGGCGGGCGGGCCGCCCGGATCGACGGACACCCCCTGTCCCCCGAAAAGCACTGGGGGCAGGACACCCTCTGGTGGCTCGACCGAGTGGTGCGCGGACGCCACCAACTGGTCGAGCGCATGACCTTCAACTGGCACGATCACTTCGCGACCTCCTCCGGCGAGGTCGGCGCCCGCCTGATGCTGGCCCAACATCGCACCCTGCGCGCCGGCGCCCTGGGGCGCTTTCGCGATCTGGTGCGCGCGATCGCCCGGGACGGGGCGATGCAGTTGTACCTGGACCTGGCCAACTCTCACCGCGAGGCGCCCAACGAGAACTTCGCCCGCGAGTTGATGGAGCTGTTCACCCTCGGCGCGGGCGCCGGCTACAGCGAGCGGGACGTGCGTGAGGCGGCCCGCGCCCTGACCGGGTTCACCTACGACTGGGAGCGCAAGATCTTCGGCTACGACCCCGACGCCCACGACGACGGACGCAAGACGATCTTCGGCCACACCGGCCGTTTCACGCCGCTCGATGTGATCGACCTGGTGATCGCGCCCCCCGCCCACGCGCCGTTCATCTGTCGCCCCCTGTGGGGATACTCCTCGCCCCGCCCCTGCCCGCCGGCGCTGCTGGCCCGCCTGGTGCGCACCTATCGGGCGGCCGACACCGACGTGCGCCCGGTGCTGCGGCGCATCCTCACCGACCGGCGCTTCTTCGCCGACCTCGACGCCCCGGACATGGTCAAACCGCCCTTCGTCTACGTGGCCGGTCTGCTGCGCGCCCTCGGGCGTCCCGTCGACGACGACAGCTGGGCCTGGCGCCTGCAGGAGATGGGACAGATGCCGTTTCATCCGCCGAACGTCTCGGGTTGGCCCTCCGGGCAGGCCTGGCTTTCCACCGGCAGCCTGCGGACCCGCTTCCACGCCGCCACCGCCGCCCTGGGCGAGGCGGTGGCCGACGGTTCGATCGCGCACACCGAGAGCGCCGAACGGGCGCTCGCCCGCGCCCGCGCGGCCACCAACGACCCGTGGCTGAGCCCCCGCGGACGGGCGGCCCTGCGTCGCTACGCGAAACATTCGGTCGCCGGGCGCACCGAGCCGTGGGAGGTCAAACACTTCTTCCCCGAACGCCAACGGGTGCTGCGCCACCTGCTGCTCGCCGGGCCGGACGCCCAGGTCTGCTGATGGATCCGCGCCCGCCCCGCCCACCGCTCGCCGGCCGCGGCTGTCGCGACTGGCGGGCCACCCTGCGGCCGACCCCGGAGGGGACGCGCCACATGGTGCCCCTCCCGGCGGACGCCCTCGACGAGGGCCTGAGCGAGTTCGCGCGCACCGGCGGCCTGACCCGTCGCGATCTGCTCGAGCGAGGAGTCGGCCTCTGGCTGGCGGCGGGAGCCGTCGGGGCGCTCTCCAGCCGGCGGGTGCTCGAGGCGGCCGCCGCGCAGCAGGCTCAGGATCCGCAGGCCACCATCCTGGTGTCGCTCTACCTGGGCGGGGGCAACGACGGGCTGGACACCCTCGTTCCGCTCGTCGATCGCGACTACCCGCGCATGCGCTCGCGCATCGGCATCACCCCGGCCGACGCGTTGCCGTTGCTGGACACCGCCGATTTCGGCTGGCATCCGGCGCTCGGGCCGCTGCGGGCCCTGTACGACCAGGGCAAGGTCGCCGTGTTGCCGGCGGTCGACTACGCCCACCCCGATCAGTCCCATTTCCAGTCGGCGGCCTACTGGCGGCGGGGAATCGTCGGCCAGAGCCACGAGCTCACCGGGTGGTTGGGGCGCACCCTCGATGCGGTCGGCTCACGCGACAACCCGCTGCAGGGCATCGGGGTCGACTGGTCGCCCGACCCGGTGCTGGTCTCGCGTCGCGCGCCGAGCGCGACCGTCTACGACCCGGGCAACGTGGGCTTCTGGATCAAAGGGGTGTGGGACGACGACGGGTTCGCCCGCGCGTACGCCGACGCGAACACGCCCTCCGCCGGCGCGGGCACCCTCAACGCGGTGCGCTCCGCCTATCGCAACGCCTTCCAGATCGAACGTCGCCTGCGTCCGCTCCGGGTGGACGAGGACCATCCGGCGCCGGCGGTGCCCGAGGAATACCCCGACAGCCACCTCGGTCGGGGGCTGCGCAACCTCGCCCGCATGCTCGGCGCCGGTTTCGGCACGCGGGTGGCCACGCTCACCCACGGCGGCTTCGACACCCACGAGGACCAGGGGTGGGCCCACGAGGCCCTGCTGGGCGACCTGGCGCGCTCCCTGTACGCCTTCCAGGCCGACCTCACCCAGCGGGGGCTCGCCCGTCGGGTGCTCACCATGGTGTGGAGCGAGTTCGGCCGGCGTCCGCAGGACAACGAATCGCGCGGCACCGACCACGGCGCCGGCGGTCTGCTGCTGTTGGTCGGCGACCGGGCCAACGGGGGCATCCGCAGCGAGTTCCCGGGGCTCGCCCGCCTGGATGAGGACGACAACCTGCTGGTGACCACCGAGTTCCGTACGGTCTACGCGTCGCTGTTGGAGCAGTGGCTGGGGGTCGAGGCGGCCCGCATCCTGCCCGGCATCGGCGCGGCCCGCCTACCGCTGGTGGTCTGAACGGTTCGGCCGCGGGCGGGACGCCGAGCCGACGGTCAGTGCTCGGCGCTCACCCGGGCGTCCGCCGCGCGCGCCCCCTCGGCCGCCTCGGCCCGCAGGGCGGCCACCCGGTGGGTCAGGTCGGGGTCGGACAGGGCGAGAATCTGCGCGGCGAGCAGGCCGGCGTTGCGCCCGTTGCCGATCGCGACGGTGGCCACCGGCACCCCGCGGGGCATCTGGACGATCGACAGCAGCGAGTCGAGCCCCTCCAGGGACGAGCTCTTCACCGGCACGCCGATCACCGGCAGCACGGTGACCGCCGCGAGCATGCCCGGCAGGTGGGCGGCGCCGCCGGCCCCGGCGATGATCACCCGGATGCCCCGGTCGGCGGCCTCACCGCCGTAGGCGATCATGTCGTGGGGGGTGCGGTGGGCCGAGACCACCCGCACCTCGTGGGGGATGCCCAACTCGGCGAGCGCCGTGGCGGCGGGCTCCATCGTCGGCAGGTCGCTGTCGCTGCCCATCACGATTCCGACCAGCGGGGGGCGGGCGGGGTCACTCATCGGGGCTCCAGATGGTCGCGGGTCACGGGCGGGGAAC
>DAOKZF010000088.1:6736-7290 GCA_035325785.1 Miltoncostaeaceae bacterium | reverse complement strand
GATGATCTTGCGCCCGGTCAGGCCGCAGTCGCCCTGCGGGCCGCCGACCACGAAGATCCCGGTGGGGTTGATGTAGAAGGTGATGTCGTCCCGCCACAGCCCGAAGCGTTCCAGCACCGGGCGCGCGACGCGGGCGATCACCTCGTGGCGCAGCTGATCCCCGGTGATGTCCGGCGCGTGTTGGGTGGAGAGCACCACGCCGACGACCTCGGTCGGCACGTCGTCCACGTAACGGACCGTCACCTGGGCCTTGCCGTCCGGGCGCAGCCAGGGCATCTCGGTGCGCCGCGCCTCAGCGAGCCGTTCGGCCAGCCGATGGGCCAGCGTGATCGGCAGCGGCATCAGCTCGGGCGTCTCGTCGCAGGCATAGCCGAACATCAGCCCCTGGTCGCCCGCGCCCTGCAGGTCGTATGGGTCCGAGTCGGTGCCCTCGCGCTGTTCCAGGGCGGCGTCGACGCCCTGGGCGATGTCGGCGCTCTGCTCGTCGAGGGCGACCGAAATGCCGCAGGTCTCGGCGTCAAAACCGTATTTGGCCCGGGTGTAGCCGATCTCAC
>DAOKZF010000088.1:0-6726 GCA_035325785.1 Miltoncostaeaceae bacterium | reverse complement strand
GGGAATGTTGAGGTGAGCCGTGGTGGAGATCTCCCCCGCGACCATCACCTGGCCGGTGGTGATCAGGGTCTCACAGGCGACCCGCCCCTGGGCGTCCTGCGCGAGGACCGCGTCGAGAACGCTGTCGGAGATCTGGTCGGCGATCTTGTCGGGGTGGCCTTCGGTCACCGACTCCGAGGTGAACAGATACGTGGCCATGAACGGCTCTCGCCTCCTGAGTTTGTGGGCGGGAGGACCCTAGCAGCGCCCCCACGCACGGGGCGACGGACGGACGGGGAGGGTCGGTCGACCCGGGATCCGACCGACCGACGGCTCCGTTGCGCGCCGCGACCGGTCATTGTGTTGGGTCTCGCGGATCGACCCCCGCGAGACCCAACACGGGACACGACTACTTCCCAATCCCGAGGAACGCCTCCCCGGTGGGGTTGCTCCCCCCCGTGCCCCAGAACGCGATCCCGTTCAGCGGCTTCAGGTTGGCGATGGCCTCCGGCGACGGCGGCGTCCCGCTGACGATCGCGTTCGAGGCCGCCGACAGGCCGCGCAGATCGATCCAACCGAGGCCCACGATGTCGTTCGGCAGACCGGTCGTGGCCCGCACGAAGTCCGGGTTGTCGGCGAGCACCTTGCCCGGCGCCATGACCGCGGCGAGGGCCGCCGGGCTGGTGGCGACCATGACGAGGTTGTCCTTCACCGTGTAGAGAATCTTCTGCTCGGCGGAGATCGTGGCCTGCCACGCGGTTCCCCCACCGGGAAGCGGGACCTTCTTCCACGTGACCGGCGGTGTGGCGCCGGCCGCCTGGCCGGTCATCTGAAGCAGCCCCGGCGTCGCTTCGCGCAGCGTGTCGAGCGTCTTGGCCGCGGCGGGACCATCGCTGACCGTGGCGAGGAACACGACGCCCGGCTCCGCGCTGCGCGGGCCGGCGGGCGGCAGGACCGCCACCGCCTGATTGCCGTCACCCAGAGCGGCCAGATCATCCAGCGTGATGTTGAGCATCGCGGGCAGGGCTCCGACCGCCTCATCCAGCTGAGCCACGGTCTCCTGATCGGCCGCATCCCGGAAGGTGGCGACCTCCTCGCGCACGAGGTCGCTGATGCCGGCGAATTCCACGTACACCAGCGCGTTGGCCGGCACGTCCTTGATCAGAGTCGGCGTGACGCTCTGGGACGGAGACTGCGCGCCGACGCCCACGGCCTTCAGCCTCAGACCGTCCTTCTCGGCGACCAGCGCGGTTGCGCTCGCCCCCTCGGTGGCCTTCTGCAGCGAACCGAGCTGCGCCAGCTCGGGGGTCTGTGCAACGGCGGCCTTCACCAGGCTGCCGGTGTCGACGTAGAAGAGGCCGAGGTTGTCCTGGGGCAGCTTGGAGGTTGCCTCGTCGAAGCGGCCGTTGCCGGCGAGGGCCGCCTCGCCTCCCTTCTTGGCCGCATCCAACGCCTGGGCGAGTTCCTCACGGCTGCTGGACACCAGGGCGGAGGTGTCGGTGACGGCGACGATCACCGTCTGGTCGCCGTTCTCGTAGCTGAAAACGCTGGCGCCGCTGAGATCGTCGCCGCGTTTCATCCCCGTGCGCTCGAGCAGCTTCTCGACGTCGCTGCGCGCATCCGGGGCCAGATCGATCACCGCGAGGGCCTTCTGCTCGGTCGCCTGCGCGGCGGAGGAGGAGGACTCGCCGGCCTTCACCAGGGAGTCCAGGTCGGTGAAGGCGACGCCCGCGCGCGCGCCCAGCAGCGGCAGGATCTCTTTCTCGACGCTCACATGACCCTGAGCAAGGGCCGCGGTGGTCTGCTGCTCAAGTTCGCCGTACGAGGGGAACAGCTCGGCGAGCTGCTTCATCTGCTGCCACTGGGCACCCTGCAGATCGGTGGAGAACTCGACGTACATCGGCGACGCGGCCGGCACGTACTCCGCACCGTGCTTCGCGTCCGACGAGGAGGAGGAACCGCCGCAGCCGGCGACGACCAGGGCGCCGGCGGCGAGCGCCGCGGCCGAAACGACTCGCAGCGGACGACGGCGCAACGTATGGGACGCGGTGAACATCCTGGGAGAGCCTCTCTGAGAACGGAAACAGTGTGCGCACCACGCTAACAAGGCACCGGTGCGTGTGAACCGCCAATCGTGACCGACATGTGTCCCAGAAGCAACAATTCCCGAGGGAATAGCCGCCGCCGCGCTCCGGACAACCGCGCGCGCTACTCCTCGACCGCGGGAGCCCTCGTCATCAACGCTTCCAGACTGGCGAGCACCGGCCGGCCGCCGAAGGCGATCGCCGCCACCTCGGCGCTGATCGGCAACTCCACCCCACGCGCCTCGGCCAGGGCCCGCAGACGCGCCACGGTCCACAGTCCCTCCGCCACCTGCCCGATGTCGCCCTCGATCATGTCCGCGCCGGTGCCGCGGGCGATCATCTCCCCCGCGCGCCGGTTGCGGCTGTGGCGGCTGGTGCAGGTGGCCACCAGATCCCCCATCCCCGCCAGCCCGCGGAAGGTGGCCTCGCTCGCCCCGCAGGCGACCCCCAGGCGGGTCATCTCGGCCAGACCGCGGGTGATGAGGGTCGCCTTGCAGTTGTCGCCGAAACCGACCCCGTCCGACATGCCGGCGGCGATCGCGATCACATTCTTGGCCGCGCCGCACAGCTCGACGCCCACCAGGTCGTCGTTCACGTACAGGCGAAAGCGCGGCCCGGACAGATGCTCCTGGATCGCGCGCGCGAGCGACCGATCGCCGGCCACCACCGCGGCGGCCGGCTGGCGCACCGCGATCTCCTCGGCGTGATTGGGCCCCGACAGCACACACAGGGGCGTGCCGGCCGGCAGCAGGTCACGCCAGGTCTGCGACAGCCGGTCGCCGTTGGTCGGATCGAGCCCCTTGGTCAACGACAGCACCCCGGCGGACGCCGGCAGATGCGCGACGATCATCGGCGCCGCATCGCGGATGCGCCTGCTGGGAAGCGCGAGCGCGACCAGATCCACCCCGTCCAGACAGCGCGGATCGTCCAGGGCAACCGGCACGATCGACGGCGGCACGGTGACCGCGGGCAGGTAGTGGGGATTTGAGCGGGTGGCCCGGATTCGGTCCGCCTGCTCCTGAGTGCGACAGACCAGACGGGTATCGAGACCGCTCGCGTCGGCGAGCAGCGCCACAGCGGTGCCCCAGGAGCCCGCACCGACAACCGCGACCCTCATCGGCCCTCCACCTCCGAACCCAACGGCGCACGGCGGGCGTTCATGGGCGCGTACGCACTTCGATCACCAACGGGACACCATCCAGATCGAACGCCTGACGCAGGCGGGTTTCCAGCCCGAATCCGTAGTCGCGGGGCATGAGCGAGCGGGCGTTCACATCCCGACGGAACGGCGGGGGGGCCGCGGCGGGTCCGCCCGGGGTGCGGGAGCGACAACCGCCGTTGTCCGCGCCGCGGGCCGGGGCGTTCGGCCGCCAGCGCACGCAGCAGATCGTTCAACTCGCGGGTGGAAACCCGGGAGCGATAGCGTTGCTCCAGACGCAGAGCCGCCGGCAGGATGCGGTGCAGCCCCTCCCCGGTGGCCGCCGAGCAGACCTCCAACGCCGGATGCTGCCGCGACTTCGCCCGCAGCTTGCCGCGCACATGGTCCAGGTCGGGCTGGGCGAGATCCCACTTGTTCATCACCAGAAGCGTGGCGCAGTGGGCGTGGGCCGCCCGATCGATGGCGGACAGGTCCGCGTCGGTGAGCCCCTCGGTGGCGTCGGCGACCACGATCGCGACGTCGCTGCGGTCGGCGGCCTGCAGCGCACGGATCTGGCTGTAGTGCTCGACGTCCTCCCGCATCCGGCCGCGCTTGCGCAATCCGGCGGTGTCGATCAGCACCACCTGGCGCCCGTCCACCTCCACGATCGTGTCGACCGGATCGCGGGTGGTGCCCGGCCGATCGTGCACCACCATCCGCTGTTCGCCCAACAGCGCGTTCAGAATCGAGCTCTTGCCGACATTCGGTCGGCCGATGATGCAGAACGCCGGCAGGCGTTCCTCGGGGCGGTCTCCCACCGCCGGCGCGTCGGGCAAACGGGCGACGATCGCGTCCAGCAGGTCCCCCACTCCCCGCCCGTGCTGGGCGGAGACCGGATACACATCGCCCATTCCCAGTTGACGCAGGTTCTGGGCGGCCAGTTCCTCCGCCGGCCCGTCGCACTTGTTGGTGGCCACCAGCACCGGTCGTCCCGCCCGACGCAGACGATCGGCCACCTCGAGGTCGCCGGCGGTCGGGGCGGTGCGCACGTCGACGACGAAAACCACCAGGTCGGCCTCGTCGATTCCGCGCACGGCCTGATGGGCGATCTGACGACCGATGTCAGTGGGGTCGGCCTCGTCGATTCCGCCGGTGTCGATCAGCTGGAAGGCCCGCCCATTCCATTCGCATCCGCCCTGGCGCCGATCGCGGGTGACCCCCGGTTGCGCCTCAACCACCGCGTCGCGCCGACCGGTGAGCCGGTTGAACAGCGTTGACTTGCCGACGTTCGGGTAACCGACGATCGCGACGACGGGCTGCCCGGTTGCGAGGGTGCTGCCGGTGGGTGTGCGCCGGCCGGCCTGCGCCCTGGCACGGGCGCGACGCGCCTCGGAGCGCCCCCGTC
Organism: Miltoncostaeaceae bacterium; assembly: GCA_035325785.1. Taxonomy (GTDB): domain Bacteria; phylum Actinomycetota; class Thermoleophilia; order Miltoncostaeales; family Miltoncostaeaceae; genus JAVJSF01. The sequence continues at coordinate 2,120 of DAOKZF010000088.1, read as the reverse complement.
CCGGCCCCTTCGGATTGTCCGATTCGGCGCTCATCGCGCAGGCTCCTGGTTCGGTCCACCGACGCTCGGCAGCAGCGCGCCGATCGCCGCCATCATCCGTTGCGCCGCGCGTTGGGAACGTTCCGCCTTCGGCCCGTCACCCAGATCGCTCAAATCGAGCGGGGGGCCGAAGGCCACCCGCACCTTGCCGAACGGCCGCTGGCTGCCCCAAATCGCCGCCGGCACGACGGTCACCCCGGGCCGCAGACCCAGCGTCCCGGCACCGGGAAACGGCGCGCCCAGGCGTCCGTTGCGGCTGCGGGTCCCCTCGGGGAACATCAGCAGTTGGTCGCCTCGAGCGAGGACGTCGCGCGCGATCCGCAACGCGCGCCGGTCGGAGGCGCCTCGGTCCACCGGGAAGGCGCCGAGGTTGTAGATGATCTCGCGCAGAATCGGCGGACGAAACAGCTCGATTTTCGCCATGTAATAGCTCTTGCGCGGCAGGGCCGCGACCCCCAGGATCGGCGGGTCGACCTGCGAGATGTGGTTGCACACCACCAGCACCGCTCCCTCGCGCGGAAGGTGTTCCCGCCCGCGGACGCTCAGGCGCATCGCCCCGCGGACGGCCGGCCAGATGGTGAGGTGGCCGAAGATCCACCAGTTGCGGGTGATCTGCGGCGCGCGGTCGAGGTCGATGCCCATCCGCTCAGGTTAGCGTCGCCACGAGCGCGGCGATGGCATCGACCACCTGCTCGGCGGTCCGGTCCGAGCAGTCGATCACCGTGGCATCGGCGGCCACGACCAGCGGCGAGGTCGCCCGTTGGCTGTCGTGACGGTCGCGCCGGCGCACCTCGTCGAGCACGTGGTCGAAGTCGACGCTCTCCCCGCGGGACTGCAGTTCGCGGTGTCGACGTCGGGCCCGTTCCCGGTCGTCGGCGGTGAGGAACACCTTCACGTCGGCATCCGGCCAGACCACGCTCCCCAGGTCGCGTCCGTCGGCGACCCAGTCGCCCCGCGCGACGAGCGACCGTTGGGCGTCGACCAGGGCATCGCGCACGGAGGGGTGGGCCGAGACCTGCGAGACGACCGCGGTCACCTGCGGGGTGCGGATCCGGTCGGTGACATCGCGCCCACCGAGGGTGATGCGATCCGGTTCACCGTCGACGCCCGGGAGAATCGTGAGCTCCAGCTCGCGCGCGAGCGCGCCGAGGGACCGGCCGTCCTCCGGCGGGATGCCGGCCTCGATCGCCGCGAGCGCGAGGGTGCGATACATCGCGCCGGTGTCGAGGTAGGCGCACCCCAGGCGCCGGGCGAGCAGGCGCGCGACGGTGCTCTTGCCCGCCCCGGCGGGCCCGTCGATCACGACGATCATGCGTCGACCCGGCGGGGATCGGCCCCGAGCGCCCTCAGGTCGGCGAGGAAGTCCGGGTAGGAGACCGCCACCGCGTCCATGTCGTGCACGGTGACACCGGTTTCGCTAAGCAGTCCCGCCACCGCGCCGAGCATCGCCAGGCGGTGATCGGCGTGCGAGCTCATGCTCCCGCCGACCACACGTCCCCGGCCGTGGACGGTGAAACCGTCGGGGTGCTCCTCGGCCTCGACGCCCAACGCCCGCAGCGCGTCCACGACCGTGCTGATGCGGTCGCTCTCCTTCACCCGCAGCTCCTCGGCGCCGCGCACCGTGGTCGAGCCCTCGGCGAACGCGCCCAGCAGGCCGACCAACGGAAGCTCGTCGATCATCGCCGGCACCTCGTGGCGCTCGACGACCGTCCCGTTCAGGTGCGCCGCGCGTCGGACGGTGAGGGTGCCACACGGCTCGCCGGCCACGTCCGGGGCGGGCGGGATTTCGAGCCGCACGCCCATCCGTTCCATCACCGCCAGCAGACCCGTGCGTCCGGGATTCAGGTTGAGGTCCTCGAAGGTGACCGTCGGGTCCGCGAGCAGCGCGGCGGCCACCAGATGGGCGGCGGCCGAGGACGGGTCGGCGGGGATACGCACATCGGGCAGCGCGAAGTCGCGCACCGGGCCACGCACACCCACCGCCCCGTCGCGGTGCAGCAACGGCACCCCGGCCGCGGCGAGCATCCGCTCGGTGTGGTCGCGTGAGGGCAGGGGTTCGCTCACCCAGGTGTCGCCGTCGG
>DAOKZF010000087.1:2053-7300 GCA_035325785.1 Miltoncostaeaceae bacterium | reverse complement strand
GTCTCGGGGCGGCCGTCGGCGACATGTTGGAGTTGCGCCGCGCGCTGGGCGGTGATCCGGCGTGAGGGTCGCGGTGCTGAAGGGCGGGCGTTCGCTGGAGCGCGAGGTGAGCCTGCGCTCGGGAGCCAACGCCGAGGCGGCCCTGCGGCGGCTCGGGCATGAGGTGCTCGGCCTGGACGTCGACCGCCACCTGGTGCGCACGCTGCGCGAGGAGCGCCCCGATGCGGCGTTCATCGCCCTGCACGGCAAGGGCGGTGAGGACGGCACCGTGCAGGAGTTGCTGGAGATCCTCGAGATCCCGTACACCGGTCCCGGGGTGCTCGCCTGCCAGCGTAGTTGGGACAAGGTGGTCGCCAAGGCGCACTTCGCGGCGGCCGGTGTGCCCACGCCCGAGGGTTGCGCCTTCAGCCAGGATGCCTTTCGCGAGCTGGGGGCCGCCGAGGCCCTGGGGGAGATCCGCGCGCGGCTCGGCCTGCCGCTGGTGGTGAAACCCGCCAAGCAGGGCTCGTCGCTCGGCATCACCGTCGCGCGCGAGCCGGGCGACGTGCCGGGCGCCCTGATGAGCGCCCTCTCCTACGACGATCGCGTGCTCCTGGAGCGCTATGTCGCCGGGCGTGAGCTGGCGGTCTCGGTGATCGGACGCGAGGAGCCCTGGGCGTTGCCGGTGGTCGAGGCGATTCCGCGCGGACGCGAGTTCTACGATTTCGAGGCGCGCTACACGCCGGGCCTGAGCGAGCTGGTGGCGCCGGCCGACCTGCCGGAGGCGGTCGCCGGGCGGGCGGCCGAGCTGGCGGTGGCCTGTTATCGGGCGCTGGGCTGTCGAGGGGTGAGTCGCGTGGACATGATCCTGGATGAGCACGACGCGCTGTGGGTGCTCGAGGTGAACGCGATTCCCGGGTTCACCGACACCAGTCTGCTGCCGGTCGCCGCGCAGGCCGCCGGCCTGGGCTTCGACGAGGTGGTCGAGCGCATCCTGGTCGAGGCGGCGCTGGGCGCCTGAGCGGATCCCGCAGGGGGAGGGGCGGTGGTGCCCCTCCCCCCGGGCGGGGTTCAGCAGAGCACCGCGACGTGGAAGGGCGTGTTGACGTCCTTCTGGTTGAGGGTGTTCGGGGTCGCCGTGGTGTCGAGCTGCGGCTCGACGGTGCGCACCAACAGCGTCTTGGCGTCGGTCGGGTCGACCCACGCGGTGATGGTGCGACCGACCGGCGGCGCGGTGGTGGCGGTCGCCGCGACGCTGGTCTGCACCGAGCAGGCGCTGATATCGCGATCCCAGGTGACCGAGTACTGACCCGGGCCGATGTACTTCGAATCGGCCGCCCCCTGCTGACGCACCCGCTCGCCGGTGTCGCCGTTCACGACCGCCCAGCGGGCCTGGCCCTCGCGCAACTCCGGGCTCAGCTGGGTGGCGGTCACCGCGTTGGGCGCCAACTTCGCGCTGGTGACCGCGGCGTCGGCGAGCTTCGCGGTGGTGACCGCGGCGTCGAGCAGATCGTTGGTCCGCCAACCGAGCACCTTGGTCGGCTTGTTGGGATTCGCGCGGATCGGGTCGAGCATCTGCAGGCTCTCGTTGCTGCGCCGCACCGCCGCCTGGGAGATCCGCTGGTTGATCAGCAGCTGACCGGCCGACAGCGTCACGCCGGATGCGTGAGCCGAGCTCTGGGCGTTCGCCTGATCGGTGACCTGCCCGGCGACCACCGCGCCGCCCATGCCCAGGACGACCCCGGCTCCGATCGCCAACCAACCGCGTCGCGAGATCTCTTTACGCATGTTCCGTTTCCTCCCTGTGGGATCTGGAGCGGTTCACGCTAGACCGACCCGCGCTTCGATCGAAGGGGGAATTACCGGAACCTCACCGTTGGTTACGAAGCTCTTACAACCGGTCGGCGGGCGGCGTCGCCACATCGCGCAGGCGCAGCAGGCGCTCCAGGGTGTCGTTGACCGGGGTCGAAATACCCCACCGAACGCCCTCGCGGGCGATGAAACCGCACAGGGCGTCGCGCTCCAGGCGCTTGCCGGCGGCGACATCCTGGGCGGTCGACGGGTGGTAGTCGCGCAGCTGGGGGTCGTCGGCGGCCATCTGCTCCACCTCCTCCTCGGTGAGCGCCACCCCGTGGCGGGCGGCGACGGCCACCACCTCCTCCATCGCCGCGCGCACCATCCGGCGGGGTTCGGGGGTGGCAAGCGCCCGACCGGCGGTCGCGCCGGCGGCCGCGCGCGCTCCGGAGCCGGCGTTCCACAGCAGCTTGTGCCACTGGTCGTGGACGATGTCGGCCGAGAGGGCCACCTCCCACACCGGCGACACCAGCCCCATGACCGCCTCGGCCAGCGGGGTGAGGCCGGCCGGGTCGCCGAAGCGCACCCACCCCTGAGCCTGATGGTCGACGATGCCGGGGGTGGTGATGCGCAAACCGACGAAGGCGATGCCCCCCAGCACCCGGTGCGCCCCCAGATGGGCCGCCAGCCGATCGATGTTCTCGACCCCGTTCTGCAGCGAGAGCACGGGCACGTCGGGGGCGATCACCGCGGTCAGTTGGCGGGCGGCATCGTCGGTGTGGTGCGACTTGGTCGCGACGATCACCAGATCGGCGCCGGCCACCGGTTCGCCCGCTGCGCGCACCGGCGCCCACCACAGGGTGCCGTCGGGCTCGCGCACCCCGATGCGCTCCGATGCGCGCAGGCGTTCCAGGTGAGGCCCGCGCGCCACGAGGGTAACCTCATGCCCACCGCGCGCCAGCAGCGCGCCGTAGTACGACCCGACCGCCCCCGCGCCGACCACCTGAATCCGTGAGCCCATCGGACGTCTCTCCCCGCATCGACCAGGAACGCCGCGACGGTGTGCTGGTGCTGCGCATCCACCACCCGGAACGCGCGAACGCGCTCACCGGCGCCATGCTCCGCCGCCTGACGAGCCTACTGGAGCCCCCGGCGCTCGCCGATGTCCACGCGGTGCTGCTGTGCGGCGCGGGCGAGCGGCACTTCAGCGCCGGTCTGGACCTGGCCGGGGTGCCGGTCGACCGCCTGGTCGACCATCTGAACGAGGGTGCGCGGCTGCTGTTTGAGGCCTCCGAGGCGATCGTCGCCTGCCGACGGCCGGTGGTGGCGCTGGTGACCGGCGCCTGCTTCGGCGGTGGGCTGGAGCTGGCGATGGCTTGCGACTGGCGCATCTGCCTCGGGGCGGCGCGCCTGGGCATGCCGGCCGCGCGCCTCGGAGTGGTGTACGCGCCCGCCGGTCTGCGCCGGGCGGTCGAGTTGATGGGCGCGGCCCGGGCGCGACGGATGTTCGTCACCGGTCGGCCGATGAGTGGCGAGGAGGCGTTCGCGCTCGGGCTGGTCGATGAGCTGGCCGACGATCACGACGACCTCTGGCACAGGGGCCTGCGCGCCGGCGAGGACATCGGCGCCTGCTCGCCCGTCGCGGTGGCCGGCATCCGGGCGATCATCCGCGCGATCGAGGCCGAAACCGCGGGCGGCGGCGGCCCGGAGGTGGAGGAGGTGGCCGCGTGCTGGCGGGCGGCCGCCGACGGGGGGCCGCACCCGCGCGGGGGGGTGCGGGCGTTCGCCGAGGGGCGACCGGCCGAGCACCGGTTGGACGACGAAACGACCTGAGCGACCGCGCGTCCGCCGCGGGCGCGCGCCGGGGGCGGTGGGCATGATGTCGCGGTGAGCATCACCGGCCCCCATCCGCTGGAGGACCGCCGCCGGCGGGTGCTGCTGATCGCCAGCCTCGGATCCTTCATGGGTCCGGTCGACGTGAGCGTGGTGGCGGTCGCCCTGCCCGATCTGGGCGACGCCCTCGGCCTGAGCCTCTCGGCCGCCCTCTGGGTGCAGGCCGGCTACCTGTTCTCCTACGCCCTGGCGTTGATCCCGATCGGCCGCCTGGCCGACCAGTGGGGACGGATCGCGGTGTGGCGCCTCGGGGTGGCGGTGTTCGTGATCGGCTCGCTCGGGGCCGGGCTGGCGGTGAACGACCCGATGCTGATCGCCTGGCGGCTCTTCCAGGGGGTCGGCGGCGGCATGCTGTCGGCCACCGCCACCGCGATGGTGAGCGCCGTCTACCCGGCGAGCATGCGCGGGCGGGCCCTGGGCATCACGATCGCGGCGCTCTATCTGGGGCTGTCGCTCGGCCCGTTGATCGGCGGCCTGCTGGTGCAGCACGCCGGCTGGCGGTGGATTTTCCTTGTCAACGTGCCGCTCGGGGCGCTCGCGCTGGCGGTCGCGGCCCCGTTGCGCGAGGCGCGCCCGCGGGCCGGGCGGCCCACCCTCGACCCGCTCGGCAACACGTTCCTGGGCATCGCGTTGGTGGGCCTGCTGGTCGGTGTCACGTTCGGCCCCCTCTGGGGGTGGTCGTCGACGCGCGTGATCGCACTACTGGTCACCGGGGCCGTGTTCACCGTCGCATTCCTGCTGGTGGAGGGGCGGGTGCGCGCGCCGATGATCGACCTGAGCCTCTTTCGGCGCAGCAAGATCTACGGCTTCGGCAACGGCGCGGCGCTGCTGAACTACACCGCGATCTTCGGTTGTATCTCGCTCACCGCGCTCCTGATGGAACTGGTGGGCGAGCGCTCCCCCACCCACACCGGCATGGTGCTGATCATTCAGCCCGCCTGCATGGTGGCGGTCACGCCGCTCGCCGGGCGCCTCTCGGACCGGATCGGATCGCGGGAGCTGGCCAGCGGCGGGGTGGGGGGGATCGCGGGCGGCCTTGCGGCCCTCGCGATCCTGCCGGCGGGGCTGCCGATGGGGCATCTCGCCGCCGGTCTGGTGATGGTCGGGGTCGGCATGGGCATGTTCAGCTCGCCCAACACCTCGGCGGTGATGGGCGCCGCCCCGCGGGCCGACTACGGGGTGGCGGCCGCGGTGCTGGGGCTGATGCGCACCCTCGGCCAGTCGTTCTCGTTGGCGATCCTCGGGGCGATCGCCGCCGCCCCCCTGGGGGCGGCCGGCGCCGACGTGCTGGCCGGTTCACGCGACGCCGACGTGCCGGTGGGGATGTTCCTCGACGGCTATCGCGCCGCGATGGCGACCGCGGCCGTGATCGCCCTGGTCGGCTCGGGCTTCTCGCTGGCGCGCGGGGCGCGCGAGCGGTAGCGCCGTCGACCGCGGCGGGGGGGTCGTCGCCGCGGGGGGGACCCCCCTCGCCCCGGGGCGCTTGGCGAGCGGGATCGCCGCAAGCCCGACGCCGCCGGCGGCGCCGAGCACGAGCACGGTTTCGCCCGCCTTGAGGCGCCCGAACTCGAAGAGGCAGTC
>DAOKZF010000087.1:0-2043 GCA_035325785.1 Miltoncostaeaceae bacterium | reverse complement strand
CGCCACGCGCAGGTTGAACTCGGGCGAATCGATGCCGATGAACGCGTCGGGCGCCGCGGCGATCAGGCGGAGCCGATCAGGCGCGCATCTTCGCGGCGTGCTCCTGGATGCGGGCCGCGAGGTCCTGCGCCGAGGCGTCGTAGGCGGCTCCGTCGGTCCACGTGCCGCGCGGGTCGAGCAGCTTCGGGTCGACGCCCTCGATCGCCACCGGCACCTGGAAGCCGAAGACCGGGTCGGTGCGGGTCTCGGCGTTGTTCAGCTCGCCGGAGACCGCGGCGCGCACGATCGCGCGGGTCGCGGCGATCGGCATGCGGCTGCCGGTACCGTAGGCGCCACCGGTCCAGCCGGTGTTCACCAGCCAAGCCTGCACACCGTGCTTGGTGAGCAGCTCGCCGAGCATGTCGGCGTACACGTGAGGGGCCTGCGGCAGGAAGGCCGCGCCGAAGCACGAGCTGAAGGTCGCCTGCGGCTCCACCACGCCCACCTCGGTGCCGGCCACCTTGGCGGTGTACCCGGCCAGGAAGTAGGTCATCGCCTCCTCGGTGGTCAGCTTCGCCACCGGGGGCAGCACGCCGAACGCATCGGCGCTCAGCATCACCATCGCGGTCGGGTGCCCGGCGCGCTTCTCGGGGATCGCGTTCGGGATCGAGCTGAGCGGGTAGGCGGCGCGGGTGTTCTCGGTCTTGCTGTCGTCGTCCAGGTCGAGCTTGCGGGTGACCGGGTCCATCACGACGTTCTCGAGCACCGTGCCGAAGCGGCGGGTGGTCTCGTAGATCTCGGGCTCGGCGGTCTCCGACAGGTGGATCACCTTGGCGTAGCAGCCACCCTCGATGTTGAAGACCCCGTCGTCGCTCCAGCCGTGCTCGTCGTCGCCGATCAGCGGCCGCTCGGCGTCGGTCGACAGGGTGGTCTTGCCGGTGCCCGACAGGCCGAAGAAGATTGCGGTGTTGCCGTCGGCGCCCACGTTGGCCGAGCAGTGCATCGACAGGATGCCCCGGTTGGGGAGGATGTCCTGCATCAGGCTGAAGACCGACTTCTTGATCTCGCCGCCGTAGTAGGTGCCCCCGATCAGGATTTCCTTCTTGGTCGGGTGCAGCACCACGAAGTTGTTCTTTCGCGTGCCGTCGGTCGCCGGATCCGCATCACAACTGGGTGCGTGCAGGATGACGGTCTCGGGGGTGAAGCCGTCCAGCTCCGAATCGTCGGGGCGGATGAACATCGTCTGGGCGAACAGCGAGTGCCAGGCGCTCTCGGAGACCAGGCGCACCGCCATGCGGTACTTCGGGTCGCCGCCGACGTACGCGTCGATCACGTACACGTTCGGCACGCCGGCCAGGTGCTTCTGCAGCTTGGCGCGCAGGCCGTCGGTGTGCGCCTCGGAGATCGGCTGGTTGATCTCGCCCCACCAGATGCGGTCCTTCGAGCCGGGCTCCTCGACCACGAACCGGTCCTTCGGCTGGCGGCCGGTGTGAACCCCGGTCTCCACCACGAGCGGGCCACCTTCGGCGATCTTGCCGGTGCCGGCGGCCAGAGCGTGCTCATAGAGCGCCGCGGGCGGGAGGTTCCACCATACGTTGCCGCTCGGGCTGACCCCGTGCGTGTCCAACCCAACGGTGCCGCCTCGGCGCGCCTGGGCCTCGCTCATGCTCATGAAATATCTCCCTGGTGGGGTCTATCGGACACGCCCAGACCGTCATGTGAGCAGCCGGTAGACGACGGCGGGAACGACCGCCGCCGCCGGAAGGGCGATGGTGAAGCCCGCCATCTGCAGGCTTATCGCACAAACGATACCGATTACCCACGCCGTAAGGGGAGCCAAACGCCAGCTTACGGGCGTAGCGTCCCGGCCGGGCAGGGCGATCACGCACAAAACGACCAGGCCGGGTGCCGAAAGTGCCATCAGGGTGAGCCAGTTGAGCGCCAGGTCGGCGATTCCTAGGGCCGCGAGCAGCCCGCCGGCCACCGCGACCACCGCCATTCCGACCCGCGGGCGCACGCGCGGGCTGACATCGCACCGCCCCAGCCCACCCGACCAGACGGTCG
>DAOKZF010000086.1:0-7317 GCA_035325785.1 Miltoncostaeaceae bacterium | reverse complement strand
GAGGCCCTGGCGGGCGCGATGTTTCGCGCGGCCTCGAGGGCGGCGAAGTTCTCCGCCTCCTTATTGCGGTACTCCTCGATGGTGATGCCGCCCACGAACGGTGCGCGCGGCAGCCCGGCGATCGGTCGGGCCATCACCGCCACCCGCGCGTAACTCTCGAATCCCTCGCCGTGCACCAACGCCAGCGCCGGGTCGTCGTCGGCCAACTCGACATCCCACGGTGGCTCCGGCAGCCGCCCGAGCAACTCGCGCAACGCCGCCGCGTTGGGTGCGCGCAGGGCGTTCAGGCGCAGGGCGCGCGCGGTCGGGGAGGGGGCGGGCTGGCAGGTTGCGCCGGAGCCACTGTTGGACATGTGTCGGGTCTCCTTCGCGTGGGTGAGACCTATACTAATCGCTTGGGGTTGCCGGTCCGGCGCGCTGCGCGGTGCCGGCCTCGGCCGACGGTCGCGGCCCCCCCGAAGCAAACCCGCGAGCCGGGACAGACCATGGCCCTCATCTCACTTGCCAACGCCGTCCGCCACGCCCTGCGCGCCGTGCGCAGCGACGTCGAGGCGGCGCGCGAACGCGATCCCGCCGCCCGCAGCCTGGTCGAGGTGCTGCTGTGTTACCCCGGCCTGCACGCGCTCTGGCTGCATCGGGTCGCGCACACCCTCTGGACCCACGGTATCCGTCTGCCCGCCCGGCTGATCTCGCAGCTGTCGCGTTTCCTCACCGGCATCGAGATCCACCCGGGGGCGACGATCGGCCCCGGGCTGTTCATCGACCACGGCATGGGGGTGGTGATCGGCGAGACCGCCGAGATCGGCGACGACGTCACGATCTACCAGGGGGTGACCCTCGGCGGCACCGGCAAGGAGAGCGGCAAGCGCCGCCCCACGGTGCGCGATCGAGTGATCGTCGGCACCGGCGCCCGCGTGCTGGGTCCGTTGGAGATCGGGGAGGGCGCCAAGATCGGGGCCGGCGCGATCGTGATCCGCAACGTGCCCCCGAACTCCACGGTGGTCGGCAATCCGGGACGGACGGTCGTCCAGGATGGTCGACGCGTGACGCCCAGCCGGCCGGACATCGAGCACACCCGTCTGCCCGACCCGATGGCCGACGCGATCGTCCGCCTGGTCCAGCGGTTGGGGGAGCTCGAGGGAGCCGTCGAGGCATTGCGCGCCGGACGCGGTGAGGGTGAGCCCTGCAGCGAGAGCGAGCTGGCCGCCGCCGCCCGGGCCCGCGAGACCCGGGAGGAGATCGTCGCATTGCTCGGGTTGAACGCCGGCGCCGGCATCTGAGCCGCGCGCCGGCCGTCCGTCGGCGCCGGGGCGTCGGCCGACGCCTGCGCTAGGGTTGTTCTCCGTGTCGGAACTCGTCGATGGTCTCAATGAGCCGCAGCGTGCGGCGGTTCTGCACGGTGGCGGACCGCTGCTGGTGCTGGCCGGTGCGGGCAGCGGCAAGACCCGCGTGCTCACGCGCCGCGTCGCCCACCTCATCGCCCAGGGGGTGCCGCCATACGCCATCCTCGCGATCACCTTCACCAACCGCGCCGCGAGCGAGATGCGCGAGAGGATCGCGGCGCTGGTGGGCCCGAACGCGCGGGACATCTGGGCGAGCACCTTCCATTCGACCTGCGTGCGCATCCTCCGGCGCGAGGCCCCCGCGGCCGGCTATCCCCGTGACTTCTCGATCTTCGATGCCGACGACCAACTGCGCCTGATCCGGCGCTGCCTGGTCGAGGAGGACCTCGATCCGAAGCAGCATCCCCCGCGGGCGATCCAGGCGCGTATTTCCGAGGCGAAGAGCCGTCTGCAGGACGCCGAGGCCTTCGCGGCGGAGGCCGACCGGTATCCGGACGAGATCGCGGCGCGGGTCTACCGGCGCTATGAGGACCAGCTGAGGGCCAACGGGGCGCTCGACTTCGACGATCTGCTGATGGTGACCGCCCGCCTGCTGGAGCGTGATCCGGCGGTGCGCGCCCGCTGGCAGGGGCGCTTCCGCCACGTGCTGGTGGACGAATATCAGGACACCAACCACGTTCAGTTCCGCCTGGTCCAGCTGCTGGCCGCGCCGGAGAACAACATCGTGGTCGTCGGAGATGACGACCAGAGCATCTACTCGTGGCGCGGCGCCGACGTGCGCAACATCCTGGAATTCCAGGGCGACTACCCGGATGCGGCCGCCGTCACGTTGGATCAGAACTACCGCTCGACCGGGCTGATTCTGAAGGCCGCCCACGCCGTGGTGCGCCGCAACAGCGGCCGGCACGCGAAGGAACTGTGGACCGATCTGGGCCCCGGCGAGCCGATCGCGGTGCATGCCTGCCGCGACGAATACGATGAGGCGCGCACGGTGGCCGAGGCGATCGAGGCGGCGCTCACGCGCGGCGTCCCTCCGTCGCAGGTGGCGGTGTTCTACCGCACCAACGCCCAGAGCCGGGCGTTGGAGGACATCCTGGTGCGTTCGGGTGTCGGCTACGCGGTGATCGGCGGACCGCGGTTCTACGAACGGGCCGAGGTCCGTGATCTGCTCGCCTACCTGCGCGCCGCCGTCAATCCGGCCGACCGGGTGAGTCTGGAACGCGCGCTGGGCGCCCCGCGGCGCGGGGTCGGGCCGGCGGCGGTCGCGAAATTGGCGGACCATGCCGTCGAGTGCGACATCCCGATCGGCCTGGCCCTCGAGCGGGCCGACGCCGTACCGGGGTTGAACGCGCGCCAACGATCGGCCGTCGCCGCGTTGGGGCGGCTGTTGGGCGAGGTGCGGGAGCAGGTGGCCGCCGGTGCGCCGTTGGGGCCGCTCGTCGAGCGGGTCCTGGAGGGCTCCGGCCTGCGCGAGGCCCTCGAGCGCGAGGACACCTTCGAGGCGCGCGGCCGCGTGGAGAACCTCGAGGAGGTGGTGGGAGCGGCCGCGCAATGGCCGGTCGGCGACCTGGCGGGCTTCCTCGAACAGGTGGCCCTCCAGGCCGACGCCGACCAGATCGACGCCGCGAGCGGGACGGTCACGCTCATGACCATCCACAACGCGAAGGGGCTGGAGTTCGACACGGTGATCATCGCCGGCCTGGAGGAGGGCCTCTTTCCGCATGCCCGCGCCGACAGCCCCGAGGCCCTGGAGGAGGAACGCCGGCTCTTCTACGTGGGCCTGACCCGCGCCCGGCGCTCCCTCACCCTGACGCACGCGACCAGCCGGGCGATCCATGGGGGGCGCGACTACCGCCTGCCCTCATCATTCCTCGGCGAGTTGCCCGTCGCCTGCCTGGCCGTGCCGGCGTCCGGCGAGCGCGTTCGTCCCGGCGAGTCGGTAACCTCGCCTCCGGCGCGCCGGGCGGCTGCACGCCGATCCCGGGTGGCGCGCACGGTGTATCTGAGCGGCGATGCGGTGGTCCACGCGACGTTCGGCCGCGGTGTCGTGACCGAGGTGGAAGGCGCGGGGGAGCTGGTGCGGGTGCGTTTCGCAAGCGATGGGGTCGAGCGTCGGCTGATGGCCGCCGCCGCGCCCATGACCAAGGCGGGGGAGTGAATGGCCGCAACCATCATTGACGGAAAGGCCGCGGCGGCCGAGCTGCGGGCCGAGGTCGCCCAGGGCGTCGCTCGTTTTGTCGCCGCCCACGGCAGGGCTCCGGGGCTGGTCGGCATCCAGGTGGGGGATGACCCCGCCTCCGAGCTGTATCAGGCGGGCAAGGCGCGGGCGGCCGAGGAGGCCGGCATGGTCTCCCGGCGCATCGTGCTGCCGCACACGACCAGCCAGGCGGAGCTGGACGCGCTGATCGACGAGCTGAACGGCGACGACAGCGTCGATGGCATGCTGGTGCAGCTGCCGGTGCCGGACCAACTGTCGGAACGGCTGATCGCCAACCGCATCCACCCCGATAAGGACGTCGACGGCTTCTCCCCGGTGAACCTCGGCCGCCTGATGCGCGGGGAGCCCGGGCCGGTGCCCTGCACCCCCTCCGGTGTCATGTGGCTGCTCGACCGGGCCGGGGTGCCGATCGAGGGCGCCAACGCGGTGGTGGTCGGCCGCAGCCTGATCGTCGGCAAGCCCCAGGCGCTCCTGTTGACCGCGCGCAGCGCCACCGTGACCGTCGCCCACTCGCGCACGCGCGATCTGCCGGGCCTCTGTCGCAGCGCCGACATTCTGGTGGCCGCCGTGGGCGTGCCCGAATTGATTCGCGGCGACTGGATCAAGCCGGGCGCCGCGGTGATCGACGTGGGCATCAACCGAACCGACGACGGCCTGCGCGGCGACGTCGCGTTCGATGAGGCGGCCGCCGTGGCCGGTTGGATCACGCCGGTGCCGGGTGGCGTCGGCCCGATGACGATCGCCTACCTGCTCGCCAACACGCTCGACGCCGCCCGCATGAGGGTCGGCGACCACGACTGATCCGGGATCACCCGGAGACCATCGACACAGGAGAACCCACCCAGATGAAGATCGCGATCTTCGGCGGCACCGGCGACCTCGGTCGCGGCCTCGCCATCAACTTCGCCGCCGCGGGCCACGAGATCGTGGTCGGCTCGCGCAGCCAGGAGCGCGCCGACCAGGCGGCCGCCGGCCTGCGCGAGGCCCTGCCCGAGGGCACGTTCACCCCCCTCGAGAATGTCGAGGCGGCTCAGGCCGGCGAGGTCGCGATCGTCTCGATCCCCTGGGAGGGCATCGAGTCGACCATTCCGCCCATGGCCGACGCACTCGCCGGCAAGGTGGTGATTTCGGTCGTCAACGCGATGAAGTTCGGCAAGTTCGGCGCGATCGCTGTGCGCGACATCCCCCACGGTTCCTGCGCCGCGTGGATTCAGGAACTCGCGCCGGAGGCGAAGGTCGTGGTGGCCTTCAACAACCTGCCGGCCGCCGGCCTGCAGGCGCGCCACAACCTGAACGCCGACGTGTTGGTCGCCGGCAAGAGCAAGGCCGCCCGTGAAGCGGTGATCGAGCTGACCAAGGGCATCCCCGGCACGCGTGGCCTGGATGCCGGTCCCTTGGCCAACGCGCTGATCATCGAGGGTTCGACCGCCCTGATCGTGAACCTCAACAAGCGCTACGGCGGTGAGGGTGCGATCGCGATCGCCGGCTTGGAGAGCGCCCCCGCCCGTCCCTGACGGACCCCCGGCCCGGGTGGGGCGCTCCCTCAGCGGTTGCGTCCTACCCGTTCGCCTCCACCAGTTCGCCGGCCCGGCGGATCACCTCACGCAGGTCCGCCATGCGCCGGCGCAGCGCCCGATTCTCGGCCTCCAACCGGGCCACACGGGACCGAAGCTCGTCGACCTCATCGTCGTCGGCATCGTCGTCGCGGGCGATGTCGTCGTCATCATCGTCTTCGTCGTCGGACGCGTCGTCACGAGCCTCCGCCTCCCACCAGCGGAGAAAATCCTCGGCGATCTCCTGGGCTTCGCCGGCGTCACCGCCGAAACGGCGGGCGGCTTGCTCAACCGTCGCCCCGGCCTCCACCAGCGGCAACATCTCCGCGTACAGCGATGATCCGCTCGAGGCGTCCGGCGCGTCCTCGTCCTGCCCGTCGCGCTCCCTGGCTGTCGTCATGCCTCTCCCGTTCGATCCGGTCGCAATCCGCGTGTGCGGCCTGCCGCCACCGTACCGGCGTCCTCCCACCCGCGCCACACCGTCAGCTCGTCGACGGGCGGACGGCCCGGCGCCGCGGTGACCTCACCGGGCCGCGGACGCCCGACGTACACCAGTCCGACCAGCGCGTCGCCGTCGCCCAGCCCCAGCGCGGCGGCCACCTCGGGTTCGCCGGTCATCACCCCGGTGCGCCAGATGGCGGCCAGTCCGCGGGCGTGGGCGGCCAACAGCATGTTCTGCACCCCGGCGGCCACCGCATCCCGGTCCTCCAGCGCCCGCAGGGGGTCCGGATTGTGGGCGACGATGCAGGCGATCACCACCGGGGCGCGGCGCAGCAGGGCCGCCTCTTTCTCGAGCCCGGCCGGCGGGTGGTCCGGCTTCGCGCGCGCCACCGCCCGGGCATGGGCGTCTCCCACCTCGTCGCGGGCCGAACCGGCGAGGGCCACGAAGCGCCAGGGAAACGTCAGCTTGTGGTTGGGCGCGTGGATGGCGGCATCGATCAGCGGCGTGACCTCATCGCGCCCGAGCGGGTCGGGGGCGACATGGGTCACGCTGCGCCGCTCGTGGATGGCCCGCAGGACCGGATCGTTCATGCATACCCCAGTCGGTCGAGATCGTCCTCATCGAGCCCGAGATGATGCCCCAACTCGTGCAGCACGGTGATGCGCACCTGCTCGGTGATCGTCTCGGCGTCGGAGAAGTGGTCGATCATCGGATGCATATAGATGGTGATGTGGGCCGGCAGTTGGCCGGAGAAACCCCGGCCAACGGTCAACGGCACCCCGCGGTAGAGGCCGTAGAGGGAGCCCATACCGGGCGGCGCATGCTCCTCCACCACGACCGCCACCTCATCGAGCGCCGACGAGAACGGCTCCGGGACCGCGTCCATGGCCGCCGCAACCAGCTCTTCGAATGCCGCTCGAGTGATGTGCCCGGGCCGACGCTCGCCGTCGTCGGTCACGTCGACCCCCATCAGTCGCGGGCCGGCGGCAGAAACGCGGTACTCATCACCGCGTCGACCTTCACCGGCCGTTCGATCAGGCCGTTGCGCGTCATCCAGGCGATGAACGCCGTCCACTCCGCCGGTTGCATGGCCAGGGTCTCACCGTCCGGCGGCGAGAGCAGATCGGCCGTCAGGGCGAGTTGACGTTTCAGGGCGTCGGAATCAAGGTCGGGATTCGCGTCCATCAGATGGGTGCGCGCGCCGGCCTGATCGGTGGCGGCCCAATCCTGTCCCCGCCGCAACGCCGCCAGAAAGGAGCGAACCAACTCGGGTCGGTCCGCGGCCAGGCGATCGCTGGTCACCACCACCAGCTCATTGTAGTTCGGTACCCCGTGCTCCTCCAGACGGAAGGCGCGGGTCGCGATGCCCTGGGATTCCAGATCGACCGATTCGATGTTCCAATAGGCGCCGATGATCGCGTCGACCCGGTCCGCGGCCAGCGCGGGGGAGAGGTTGAAGCCGACGTTCTTGGTGCGCACCCGCGCCGGGTCGCCCCCCGCGTCGCGCACCACGGTGTCCAACAGCGGGCGCTCCAACGGCAGGCCGGTCATGCCGACCGTCGTGCCCTCGAGCTGGCGGGGGTTCTCGATACCCGGGCCCGCGCGCACGATGATGCTGTTCAGCGGATGTGGGATCAGGGGGCCGACCGCCACGACGGGGATGCCCTGGGAGCGGGCGAGGATCACATCCGGTTCGTAGGAGATCGCGAACTGGGTTGTGCCCGTGCCAACCTCCTTGAGGGCGGCGGCGGCGTCGCTGGG